>NZ_JAQREZ010000049.1:0-34011 GCF_028598715.1 Pseudoalteromonas sp. GABNS16E | reverse complement strand
CACCGCAGCTGCATCTCATTTATGGTTAATTTAATGGCTGGATTAATTGCCTACACTTTTCAGACTAAAAAGCCGAGTATAAAAGTGACTCGACTTTAATTCTTATGCAGATCTGAGGTTAATTAGGTAATGCCGTTAAAATAACCGCGCCTATTAGCCAAAACCAGCTTATACCCAACACCGATTTACCAACCGATTCTGTTTGAGCATTAAGCGCTTTAAATACATTTTTAGTGGATGAAAAAATATTATAGGTAAAGTGCAAATTAGGATTATTGGCTTGGCTTATAGGAATAAAGCGGCTGCTGAAAAAGCCAAGTACCGCAAGTATCAACACGGCAATACTAATAATTGTTGGACCTGTTGTTTGAGTAATGTAATAGGTGCCAAAAATAGTACCAATTAAAATAGCGACAAAAGTGGCAGACTCAACCAAGCCATTGGCTTTTGTTAATTCGTTAGGTGCCACATGTTGCGGTAATATTGAATACTTAAGCGGGCCAAAAAAAGTACTTTGCAAGCCCATAAAAAACACGGTGGTCAGCATTAGCCACACATATTGCGTAAAAATAGAGGCTGCGCCAATAACCATAACCGGTATTTCGCAAAATTTAACAAGCCGGATCAGCTTTGATTTTTCTGTTTTTTCGGCTAATTGACCCGCCATTCCTGAGAATAAAAAAAACGGTAATATAAATAAGCCCGCTGCAAGGTTTGAATACAGCGCACCATCACCAAGGGTTGCAGCTTGAAACACTAACAATATAAGCACGGATTGCTTATACACATTATCATTCATAGCCGACAAAAACTGCGTTAGAAATAGCGGTAAAAAGCGCTTACTGCTGAGTAAACCGCCTTTATTGTCGTGTTTATTATTTTGCATAGTACTCCTTACTAATCAGATAAATTCCTGATGTTTTTATAGCAACTTGAGCGATATTTTTAAGGCGCGTGAGCCGTGCAACTATCACGTTATCTTGTTGTTAGTCAATAATTTATAACACAACGTTGCCAAGTTTAACTCATTTATTAATTTAATATGATTACCGGCAAACTCACACACGTTATACGGTAATTAAATAGCAAACACAAAAAAGCCCACATATTTTACTATGTAGGCTTTTAAAACGATTTCAGATAGTTGTGTTAGTCCTGCATAACCGCTCGGCGGCCACTAAATGCATGCATTAACGTTGTGCCATCTACTAAATCAAGCTCGCCACCAACAGGTATACCATGCGCTATACGCGAGGCCCCTACTTTATATTTATGGCAAAGCTGGGCAATATAATGTGCAGTGGTTTCGCCCTCAACCGTAGGGTTGGTAGCTAAAATCACTTCGTTAATACCGCCGTGCGAGAGCTTTTGTTCAAGTATATCAAGGCCTATTTCTTTAGGGCCAATACCGTCAATTGGCGATAAATGCCCCATAAGTACAAAATATAAACCAAGGTATTGGCCTGTTTGCTCTATTGCCAACACATCGGTAGGCGATTCAACAACACACAGCACACCACTGTCTTGGCGTTTTGTACTTAAGCAAATATCACACTGCGCTTGCTCAGTAAAAGTGCGGCACGACTGACAATGCCCAACCGCGCCCATGGCTTTGGTCAATGCGTTACCAAGTTGAGTACCGCCTTTACGATCGCGCTCTAATAAATGAAACGCAATGCGCTGAGCCGACTTAGGACCAATACCCGGTTGGCAACGTAGCGCTTCTATAAGCTGCGTTAAACTATCTGAAAGTTGCATATTTGCTTAAAACGGCATTTTCATACCTGGTGGTAATTGCATACCGCCAGTTACTTTGCCCATACGCTCTTGCGTTTCGTCAGCAACGCGGCGAACAGCATCGTTACATGCTGCAGCAAGTAAATCTTCAATCATGTCTTTGTCGTCTTCCATAAGGCTTTCATCAAGCTCAACACGACGCACGTTATGATTACCAAGCATGGTTACTTTTACAAGGCCTGCGCCGGCTTCGCCAACAACTTCCATTGTCGCGATTTCGTCTTGGGCTTTTTGCATGCGCTCTTGCATTTGCTGCGCTTGCTTCATCATGTTACCCATTCCACCTTTAAACATAATTTTCTCTCTTTCTTTTAAACTCTAGTTGTCATGAAGATAAGGGCGATTGTATTTAATTACAATGCCTGAATACTGTTTTCGTCAATTTCGGCGCTAAATAGCTGCTGAAATTGTACTATGTTTTCATCAGATGTGATCACATCAATTGCTTGCTGGTGTCGCCCTGCATCTATTTTTTGCTGAATTAAATAAGGCGAGTCAATCACCCCTTTTGCAAAGTTAATACTCAGCGATACGTTATGCCCGTAAATGCTTGATAACGCCGCATCGAGCTTTTGCCTAAGCATGGGCGTATCTAAGTGTTTTTGCGATTCATCCACGTCAATATGTAAACTGTCGCCTTGCTTGGTAAAAATCGAGTGTAATGCAAATTGGCGCATTCGCCCACCAAGCCCCATACGCTTAATTAAATAAGCCCACTCACCTTGCTGATGCGCAAATTTAATCTCGCTAATTGGGCTTTGAAAATCATCTGGGACCGGTATAGCGGGCTCTTGCTCTATTACCTCAGGCTTTTTTTGCGGATTAATTTGCTCCAGCAGCTCAGGCGCTAAGTTTTCAGTAATTGTTTGATGCTTTTCTTTAAAATCAACCTTACGCGCTGGCTGGCTTTGCGTTACTGGCTCAGCTGGCGTTTGGCTCCCTGTTACAGGGAGCGTTGGCTTTTTTTCGCTATCGCCTTGCGCATGGTCATGCCATGGCGGTGAATCGTTTTGTGACTCACTCGCTTGCGGGCTTGTATTGTGTGGCTTTGCTTCGCTGTTAGGCGTAGCTTGGGCAGGTGTTTTTGGTGTTTGCGCTTGCTCAGGGGTATTTACACTCCCCCCAGAAAGCCTGCCTGCCCCCGATATATTTCTATCCCGTAAAATTCGCGCAATTGCTGATTGTGCTTGAGCTTCTTGTTCACGCACACTGCTATCTTTAGCATCGGCGTTTTCAGGCGCGGGTTGTGTGTGTTGCGCTACAGGTGCTGGGTTATAACCTTGATCCACCGCACTGCTCATAACATCATCAAATTGTGCGGCTAAGCTTTGCTCCATATTACTGTGTTGCAGATAAGCATCGTCTTCACTTTGGCGCTCAGCAGCATCGTCACTCTTAGCAATGTGCTCACTTTGCCGCACAGGGCTCGGTATATCGTTTTGCGGGCTTTGAGCCGCAGATGATACGCTGTTGCTGTGTTGCTCACTTGGCGAGCGTGTTAGCTGCTCTGTGGGCGGTTGCTCTCCTGGTTCATCAATTGTTTGGCTTTGCGCATTACTTTGGTTTTGGCTTTTCTCAACCATTGCTTGCGAAGCAGGGGTTTCGTCTTGCGATGGTGTTTTATTTTTATTTAATATATCACGCAGCGCATCGGCACGGCCTTTACTACTGGTAGGCGCAGACGTGGCTGCACTTGGTGTGACACTAGGCTCATGAAGCGATTGAGCAAGCGTTGTACCTGCAGATTCAAATGCTAATAAGCGCAGCATTATCATTTCAAAGCCTAAACGAGGCTCTGGCGCCCATTGTAAGTCTTTTTTACCGTTTAATAGTAACTGGTAATAAACCTGTATTTGTTGAGCCTGGGTGTGCTGTGCAACATGGCTAATATAATCGGCATTTTTATCATCAAGTTGCGCTGCTTGCGGGACAAGCTGAGTTAATTGAATAAGATGAGTTAATGCAATTAAATCATCAAGTAGTGCAATATAGTTAGGATTACGGCTCGCAACTTGGGCTATTTCGTCCATCAGTGCGCCACCATCTTGTGCTAACAAAGCAGCAAGCAAACTTTGGCTGTAATGGGTGTCCATTAAACCAAGCATAGCTTGTACGGCTTGATTGTTTATGTCGCCGTTGGTTTGCGCAATAGCTTGATCTGTTAAGCTCAACGCGTCACGCATACTGCCATCGGCGGCTTTTGCTATAATACTTAGCGCATCTTTATCAAAGTTTAACTCCTCTTGAGTAAGTACATGCTCAAGCTGAGTTTTAATTTCGCTTTGCGAAAGTGCATTTAAGTTAAACTGTAAACAGCGTGATAAAATGGTAACAGGTAACTTTTGCGGATCAGTGGTTGCTAGTAAAAACTTCACATGCTCTGGCGGCTCTTCCAACGTTTTTAATAACGCGTTAAAGCTATGCTTAGAGAGCATGTGTACTTCATCTATTAGGTATACTTTGTAACGTCCACGCGTGGGTGCATATTGAACGTTATCAAGAATTTCACGAGTATCTTCTACTTTGGTGCGAGAAGCGGCATCGATTTCAAGTAAGTCAATGTATCGCCCTGCTTCTATGTCAGTACAACTGCTACATTGCCCACAAGGAGATGCCGATATACCCTCATCACAATTTAAGCTTTTAGCAAAAATACGCGCAATGGTCGTTTTACCCACACCACGGGTTCCAGTGAATAAATAAGCGTGATGCAGTCTATTTTGCGTTAGCGCATTAACAAGCGCTTGCTTTACATGAGACTGGCCAACCAATTCATGAAAGGTTTGCGGACGCCATTTTCTCGCTAGAACCTGATAACTCATCAATTACTCGCCTTCAAACTCAACCAGTTTTAAGATTTTAATACCCATTTTTTCTATACGCTGCTCACCACCAAGCTCTGGTAATGAAACAACAAACGCTGCATCAGTGGCTGTGCCGCCTAATTTTGCAACTAGCTTTGCTGTGGCTTCAATTGTGCCACCGGTAGCTAATAAATCGTCAACTAATAATACTTTGTCGCCTGGGACAATAGCATCAACATGAAGCTCTAATGTGTCTTCACCGTATTCAAGTAGGTAATCTTGGCGAATCACTTCGCGTGGTAGCTTGCCTGGCTTACGAACAGGAATAAAAGGGATCCCTAACGCGTAAGATAGCGGTGCACCAAAAATAAAGCCGCGAGATTCTGTACCAATAATTTTTGTAAAGCCTTGGTTTTTATATTCGTTTATAAAAGCATCGATTGTTGCTTTAAAGGCTTCTGGATTTGCCATTAGTGTTGTTACATCACGAAACATAATGCCTGGTTTAGGATAGTCGGCAATGGTTGCGATACTGTTTTTAATAATAGCGGGTGTTACTTGAGTCATAAGTTTAATTGCTCAATAGTTTATATTTCAAAGCAGCTGATTATAACCTTAACTGACGTTAAAATGCGAGTTTGCTGTTATTAATACCGAGGTGGTATGAAAATTATAAGGGTGGAGGAAGAAAAGAAGCTTAAGGCTGATAAAAACAACAGCCTTAATAGAGCAAGGAGCTTTAAGTTAGGCTTGTGATCCAGCCTAAAATCGCATTTAAACAGCCAATACCCACAAAAACTGCTAAAAAAGCAATAAAGTAAGTAGCGTTAAACGGATCTTTAAAGTCTTTATCATCTGACATTGGTATAACCTTTTTTTAAGCACGACAAATAAGGCTGCCATGATAGACGAAGTAAAAACATCTATAAAGACCTTAATGTTGATTTTTTGTCACGATAATACCGCGCTCGCACATTGCATTAAGCGTACTTAACGCACCATGCGCAATTTGTTGTTCGCTAAAATTAGGCGCATGCACTAAAACCTGCTGGCATACACTCTCAAAGTCAATGCCCGCATTAGATTCTATTATTGAAAGTAGCAAGGCGGTCATTGCATTTGTAGCTAAAAACTGTACGTCGTCGTTATCATCTCTGTATACAACAAAGTAATTAGGCTCCTCAGATGGCGTGCTGGGTTTATACTCTGTGCTGATATTTTGCACCGCATATTGGTAGCTTAAATTACGCGCTACACTCGATAAGTAAAGTGCAGAACTGGTTAGTTCAGTGCTTTTTAAGCGTTGCTCATTGGTATCTTCATTAGCCACGGAAACATCAAGCTCTATCCACTCATAATGTGCCAGCTCCAGCATAAATGCATAATCGTACTCTTGCAGGGTATAGCTGCTCGATAAGTAATTAATAAACTCCCCTGCTATGTCTAAAAAGTAAGGCGACTTACAGTCATGCTCACTAAAAAAAGCCCGTATTAATTTTTGCCATTGCTGCTGTGTATATAAAGTTTTAAGCACCGGAAAACCAGATGAGATAAACCCTGCAATATTACTAAAAAATAAGTCACGGTAAATCGCCATGCGTCTATCTTCAATATCGTTAGGCTTTGGATTATGCTCAGGCTCACGTATGTGCGCCATAAACTCATTTTGGCTGTCAATAAAGCTCATATTTCTTCCTTTATGCTAATTGCTGAGAAGGCGATGCGCATAACTGCTTATTTTGTAAATCGTGAATAATATCAAGCTCTTTTGTTAGTGTATTTATACTTGGAATATTAAAGTCACGCTCCAATAAGGTAGGAAACACCCCATGCGCTTGGTACGCTTTATCAAGCAAGTCCCATACGGGGCCAATAACATCAGCGCCGTGGGTATCAACAATTAAATCATCGGCTTCATTGTAGTGCCCAGCTACGTGCCCATATGCAATGCGTTTTGAAGGTAACCCTAATATAAACGCTTCGGCGTTGTAACCATGATTAATTGAATTTACATAAATATTATTTACATCAAGCAGTAGTTTACAATCGGCTTGCTCTAAAATCGTGTTTGTAAATTCAAGCTCAGATAACTGCTGGCCAGGCGCCGCATAATAAGAGACATTTTCGATGGCTATTTGGCGCTCTAAAATATCTTGCACTTGTTTGATGCGAGGTACAACGTGTGCAATGGCATCTTCAGTAAAAGGGATTGGCATTAAATCGTACATATGCCCTTTTCCAGAGCAGTAACTTAGGTGCTCACTGAATAGTTTAATGTTGTGCTGATCAAAAAACGTTTTTAGCGATTTAACAAATTCAATATCAAGAGGTTCAGGCGAGCCGATAGAAAGCGATAAACCATGGCAAACAAAATTATTGGCGTCAGTTAAGGTTTTAAATTGTTTTTTAAAGCGCCCTCCGAGCTTAAGCCAGTTTTCAGGCGCTACTTCCATAAAATCAATTTGCTTTGGTGTATGCGCTAGTAGTTCATCAAGCATCTCTCGACGAAGACCTAAGCCCACCATCCCAAATGCTGAGTTTTGTGTTGCTCTCATCATTATCTCCTAAAACAAAAAGGGCCTTTTGGCCCTTTTAGCATAACGTATATCTGAGTAAATCAGGTACTTAAATCAGCCTGTTATTGGCCGCCGCATTTACCTTCTTTTTTACCTTTTGCGTCGCCGCCACATTTACCTTCGCCGCACTTACCTTCTTTTTTGCCTTTTGCGTCGCCACCACATTTGCCTTCGCCGCATTTACCTTCTATTTTACCTTTTGCGTCGCCGCCACATTTGCCTTCGCCGCACTTACCTTCTTTTTTACCTTTTGCGTCGCCGCCACATTTGCCTTCGCCGCACTTACCTTCTTTTTTACCTTTTGCCTCACCGCCACATTTGCCTTCGCCGCACTTACCTTCTTTTTTACCTTTTGCGTCGCCGCCACATTTGCCTTCACCGCACTTACCTTCTGCCGCATCAAGCTGGTATCCGGTTACTAGCTGTTGAAATTCAAATGGGTTTGCTTGTGCATCTGCAGAGGCAAAACTTGCAGAGCCAACAACTACTGCACCTAAGGTTAACGCGATTGAGTTTTTCTTTACTGTATTCATTGTATGACTCTCTTATATAAGTGTGTATTAAGATAACGCAAACTAATTATTGTCAATTATGCGTTGCTTGTATAATTAAATAGACCCGCTATCAAATAAAAACTTTCATTTATTTTCATTTTTTTTACTTTTAAATTTATACAAACAAATATGGACAGTAATTTAAGTTTTATCAAACCATACTTTGCAGGTACACTACGCACCCGTTTTTTCAATAAAAATACTCTATGAAACTTGTTTTAGCGCCTATGGAAGGTGTTGTTGATTTTAAAATGCGCCAACTTCTTACCAATATTGGTGGCTTTGACCTATGCGTAACAGAATTTGTTAGAGTAATTGATAAATGTTTACCGGCTAAAGTGTTTCATCGCTATTGCCCTGAGCTCGATAATAACGGTTTAACCAAAGCCGGTACTCCTGTGCGCGTACAGTTATTAGGGCAAGTGGCCGACGTATTAGCAGAAAATGCGGTTAGAGCTATCGAATTAGGCTCTCACGGTATAGATCTTAATTTTGGCTGCCCTGCAAAAACGGTAAATAAAAGCCGCGGGGGTGCTGTTCTGCTAAAAGACCCTGATCATATGTATGACATAATCAAAGCGGTAAGGGATGCGGTAGATAGTAAACATCAAGTAAGTGCAAAAATACGATTAGGCTTTGACGATGATAGTAACAGCCAGGAAATTGTAGATGCCGTTGTGAGTGCTGGAGCAGATAGTATTGCTATACATGCACGTACCAAGCGCGATGGTTATAACCCACCTGCATACTGGGGAAAAATCCCCCCGCTAATAAAAGATAAAAACATCGCCGTGGTTGCCAACGGTGAAATTTGGCAAGTGGAAGATGCCCTACTTTGTCAAACACGAAGCCAGTGTAGCGATTTAATGCTAGGGCGCGGTGCGCTTTCTCACCCTGATTTAGCGAAAAAAATTAAAGCTCATGTTAATAATGAACAATATACAGGCCTAGAGTGGGAACATATAATTTATCATTTGATTCACTCTGCTATTCATCAAGACCCCACACAAGATGAAAAATATTTTGCCTCTCGTACTAAGCAATGGCTGGGTTATCTAAAACGCCAATACCCACAAGCCAATGCACTATTTGATGAAATAAGACGTCTTAAAGTAAAAGGTGATGTAGCACAGGTTTTAAAAAAATACGCTAAGTCTCCGCAACTTGATTCAAATCATAGCGTATAAGCAGCGCAGCTCAGATAATACCGGTATAACGAAACGCTAAATGAAGGTTATACCAATATGCTTTATCAGCAACAACTGCACAGTGAAATAGCACACGTTAAATCAGTAATATTAGCGATGCTGAGCCAATCTGCACACCCTGCCCATCTTAAGCTACGTGACGTTATATTAACTAGCCAGCATAACGAATGGCTTGACACTGCCACCTACCACTTAGGCCCTGAATATCAAACTTTAGTTAATAGGCTGACAGAATTAGAAGCGGCAATAAGCCAAATTGATATTGGTCAATACGGCTATTGCTGCGATTGTGAAGAAGCAATTTCTGAGCGGTTACTTAAAAAAGACCCTGCAACACAGCGCTGTGAAATGTGCGCTAAGCGCACATAAGCGTTTAAAGTGTTAATAGTTGCTCGGCAAAACTAAAAGCGTGGCCTGGGTACAGCACACTATCTTCAACTAAATACTGCGCATCGCGCTGTGAAATAGCTAATCGTTTTACTAAATTCACTTTTGCCTGAGATAAAGTCCATGCATGGTAGTGTATGCCCACATCGGTTTCCATTAGCGCAAGCATTAGCCTTTTATCTTCTGGGCTTAGCTGGCTGTTTTTAGCCATAGCGGGCAACAGCATGTAATCTGTTTGCCAATCAATCCCTTTTACTTTTGGCGCCTTGCTTAAATATTGGCTAATAAACGAAGTACTATGATGCTCGTTATAGCTCAAATTAGGTGCAGTATGCGAGTCAATTTGAAGATGCTGATTGATAGTATCAACCCATTGCAAAGGCGACTTAACTGCCCCACTAAAGTAATTTAGTTTACTTTGATACCATTCACTGCCATTAGCAAGTCCACGTAAGCCAATGCTTCCCCTTGGTTTGTACTGGGCCAAGTAATCATTAAACTCTGCAATCTGGGCTTTTAAATCGTTTGCGCTAGATTGTTTTAATAGTGGCGTTTGTAAGTAACCCTGCAGGAGGTTTAATTCAACCTTGTTTAATCTCAAATTGCTTTGCAGCGCACTGTCTAATTGATCTTGAGTGAACTTAAGCCACTCAATTACCTCGTTAGCCTTAGTACTTTGAATTTGCGCTGATAATAAGTTGTCTAACACATTGACCTGTGAAGGCCAGCTGAAAAAGCGCTCAGGAAAACGCTCAGCAATAATTAAGTAATTTAGCTGCTGTGTTTGCGCGTTTGAAAGTGTCATTGTTTGTAGCCGCTGATACATCTGATGACGAAGCGATAAATACGCTGAGGAAAAAGGCAATACTTGTTCAGTGGATACACTTGCAGTGCCCGCAGGCTTTAGCGCTGTGTTTAAATTTTTAATACTCTGCTGCGCAGCATCATAAGATTCAAAAGGCGGTGGTTGTTTTGAACAAGCAACCAAAAACAGACTAAATAGGACAGACAAAAGATGCGTTTTATTCATTATAAATTCCAATAAAAAAAGCCCCAAAGGGGCTTTTTATATAATTGCTAAAACAAATTAAAGTTAAATTTTAACACCGTTGCGAGCGGCTTTATCTTTAATAAATGTAGACCAACCTTTAGCAAACTTACGTGTGCGTGGGTCGTCCATTGCTTTAGTAATAGCAGCATAAGCTTGCTTGTATTTAGCTTGGTAGTAATACGCTTCAGCTAAATCTGAATAAATGGTGCCTTTTTTGTCAGAGCCAAGCTCTAACGCTTTGTTCAAACGAACAACAGCAGCACTAAAGTTCTCAGATTGTAAAAGTAACGATCCTGCTTTGCGGTAAAGCTCTGCATCGTCGTCAAATTTAGCAGCTTCTTCGTAGTACTTAGCAGCTTTTTCGATGTCTTTAGAACGGTGGTAGTTACTAGCAATTGCGTTAACATTTTGCTTAGTACGCTTAACTTTATCTTCTTTAATCGCATTTTCAAGGGTTTTAGCCGCTTTAAATGGAATTTCGTTTAAAGAATAAAAGTTAGAAAGTACTTTGTAATCTACTTCCGCTTCAAAATAGCCATTTTTGAATGCTACTTCCATGGTCGCTAGACCTTTAGAGTAGTCTTCGGTTTGTAGGTAGTATTTACCTAAACTAACCCAGGCTTTTTTGTCATCTGGCCAAACTCGTACAATCTCTTCACCAATTTTCACCATGTTGGCGTAGTCTTTAAGTTCAAAGTAAGAACCTAATTTTAATTGGTAAGGGGCCTTGTTAGGCTCCTTTTGTAAAGAGATTGCCTTGTCGGCAGGTTTAAAAACATCACGAAACTGACCTAACTGATAGTTAGCTTGCGCAATACGAGTATAAACTTTAGGGTCTTCTTCGCCGGTGAAGTCCATCCAAGCTGTATAAGCTTTTTTGGCTTCTTGGAACTTTTCTGTACCAGCGTATAAATCACCTAATAGCTTTAAAGTTTGCTCGTGATCTGCGAAGTTTAAAATATCAGGGGCAACAGCTTGTCTAGAGTATTTAATCGCTTCATCGTACTTCTCTTTTTGCGCGTACATGCTACCTAAGTAACGATTTACAGTCGCTTTATCGAAGTCGTTAGATGCGTCAATCTCTTTTAACAAGGCAATTGCTTCATCAATTTTGTCTTCATTGTACAAGTCAAACGCTTTAATTACCTTTTTACCAGTACGCTCGCCCATGATTTTAGTCTTGGCTTTTTTACGCTCTTCAATTTTAGCGTAATCCGGCGCTGCTAATACAGGTGCAGTTATAGCTGCACCTGACACAGACATAAGAATTGCAAGAGCAGTTACTTTAGATAAATTTCTCATTACTCGCCTCCTTAGCCTTGGTTAAGTTTAAAGTCTAGTTGAACTTGTAAACCAACTTGTTTCTGTGGTTTACCGTCAATAATTTTAGGACGGTATTTCCACTTGCGTAATGCACGTTTAGCTTCACGGTCAAAGATACGTTTTGGTTCTGCGTCAATAACTTGAACGTCAGTCACGCCACCTAACTCATCAATTGTGAACGAAAGTTGTACCCAACCTTCTTTACCATCACGCGCTGCTTGCGTTGGATATTTTGGTTCAATACGAACGATAGGTGTCGCATCACCATCTCGTCCAAATGCACCTGGACCACTTAGTCCACCAGCCGAACTTCCTACATCAATGCTACCCATGTTAAATGACATAGCACCAGGGTTAGGATTGTTATTCTCCGGCTGTGGCGGCTGCGGTTTAGGCGGCTGCTTTGGCGGTGGCGGAGGCGGAGGCGGAACACGCTTCCTCTCCTGCACCTTAGATTCAGGCGGATTCGTCATTATTTCGACTATGATCTGCTCTTTTTGTTCAGTATTACGGTCAGCCCCACCAGAGATGAGGTAAGCCATGAAGTAGAACAAGCCGAAAGTAACTGCCCCACCTGCAATCAGTGAAAACAGAAAACGAATCATTACTGATCTCCAGCTATTGAAATTCTCAGGTTGTCACCTGTCGCTTTGATCTGGTCCATAACTTTAACCACTACGCCGTGCTTTGCTTCTTTATCAGCTTGCAAAATCACAACATCAGTAGGTTGTTCTGCTAATAAACTTTCGATTTTTGCTGAAACACGTTCAACATCAACTTGCTGTTTATCAATCCAGATAGCACCATCACTGCGAATAGCAACAAAAATGTTAGCATTTTTTTGCTTCGTAGCTTGGGCCGCTTTAGGTTTATTGACCTCGATACCAGCCTCTTTAACGAACGATGTAGTTACGATAAAGAAAATAAGCATGATAAATACGATGTCAAGCATTGGCGTCATATCTACCGCTGCTTCTTCTTCTTCACGAAAACGTTGTTTACGTGCCATATTTAATTCTCTCTCTAGTGATGAGGCATGCTATCTACAAGTTTGGCTTTCACCATTCTCGCTCTTGCCTCAAGGCGTGAGCTAAAGAAAACTCCAGATAGTGCCGCAACCATTCCAGCCATTGTTGGGATTGTTGCCATTGAAATACCTGATGCCATTAAACGTGCATTACCAGTACCCTGGGTTGCCATGGTTTCGAAAACCGCGATCATACCCGTTACAGTTCCAAGTAAGCCTATTAAAGGACAAACAGCTACTAATGTTTTAATCAACAACATACGCTGATCTAATTTTTCAGACGCTTCAGAAATCCATGCTTCACGGATTCTGTGTGCGTACCAAGACGTAGTGTCTTGGCGGGCATCCCACTTTGCTACAATATCCTTCGTTAAACGAGGAAATTCAGCAAGTAGGAACCAATAGCGCTCAATCATTAAAACCCACATAAGAAAGAGTGCTATCGCGACCACGTATAATACCTGGCCGCCTGTGCCAACAAAATCCCTGATAGATTCCCATATCTCCATCAGGACTAGCATTAGGCTTTCTCCTTCTCCGCGTGAGTAGCAACGATACCCGCGCTTTGCTCATCAAGGATATGTAATACTGACTTACTACGACCTGCAACAATTGAATGAAGTAGGATAAGTGGTAGTGCAGCAATTAGACCTAGCGCTGTAGTTACAAGAGCTAGAGAGATGTTACCAGCCATGATCTTCGGATCGCCCGTACCGAACAATGTGATTGTTTGGAACGTTAAGATCATACCGATTACTGTACCTAGTAGACCAAGTAACGGTGCGATTGCAGCAAGAATCTTGATGATGTTAATACCAGCTTCAACACGTGGCGTTTCACGTAAGATAGCTTCATCAAGTTTAAGCTCAAGGTTTTCAACGTCTTGGCTCTTGTTGTCATGGTACACTTTAAGAATACGACCCAGTGGGTTGTTTGTATTCGGTGTAGACAAGTTTTTAAGCTGAGACTTGATCTTAGAAGTAGTAAGAGCTAAGTCAACGAAACGTACTAAGAAGATTAGTAGACCAACAGCTAATAAAACTGTGATGATGTAACCAACTTCAGCACCTTGCTCGTAGTATTCCATAAGCGTTTTCTTCTGCGTGTTGATACGTAAGATTGCACCACGAGTCGGGTCAATGTATACGCCAGCGTAATTGTCAGAAGAAGTACCTTCAAGAGCTGAGATACCATCTAAAATGTAGCTATCAGGTTGTTTACCTAAAGGCTGAATAGATTTTGTCTCTGGCGAGTAGATTAAGTAACCTTCGTCAGTAACTAAGTTAAAGTTACCAATACGTGTTACTTGCTTAACTGTAGAGTTGCCGTCAAGACCTGACACTTCAGTTTCAAAAGTAGAAACTTTTGCTGACTCAGTCATTTCTGTTTGAAGTGCAATCCAAAGTTCTTCAAGTTCACGAACTGTTGGAAGCTCTTTAGCAGCTGCTAATGAACGAAGTACTTCTGCACGGCCTGGCTTTTCAGCACTTACTAGTGAAGCTTCGATAGAACCGATAGCGTCTTGCGCTGCACGACGTACAACACCAAACATTTCACCAAGAGTACCTTGTGCGTTTTGAAGCGCTTGCTCTTTTTCAGCTAATGTATTTTCGTTTTGTGCATATTGCTTAGCTAAGCTGTCACCGCGTGCTTTTTCAGACGCTAATTGGCTTTTTGCTTTGTTAAGTAATGCTTGCTTGTCAGCACGTTCTGATAAGAACTCTTGCTCACGTTGCTTATTGATTTTACCTTCAGAGATACGTTCTTGCTTTACTTGCTCAAGAATTTTATCTAAAGCATCAGTATTTGCATGTGCATTAAGCGCGGTACCTGCAGAAACAGATAGTACTGCTGCAACAGCAAAACCTTTAAATAGTTTCTTCATTATTCGATTACTCCGCGCCAAAGATTGGTAGTTTAACAAGTTCTAGTGTCGCTTGCTTACGCGCCATACGAATCACTTCTTTAACTGGTTTTAGGTATTCTTCACCTAATTCTTTCCACTCTTTAGTGTTGTTGTCCCACACCCAAGCGTGTTTTAAGTCAAAAGATTGTGCTACGTAAGTGATACGACCTAAACGACCGATATCAACGTTAATGTTTTTACCATCAACTTCTAAAGTACCTTGAGAAGCAGTTACAGCCGAGCTGTAAGCAGTTTCAACTGTGTACGCTTCAAGAACTTGGCGGAATTTCTCAGACGTCGTTACAGACGCAGAAGCCATGATTTCACGAAGTCTTTCTACACGAGCTAGACGAGAATCAAGATTGAACGGAACGTCCGCTTTGATGAATTGCTCAAGCGTATCGATCATGCGATACATCAAAGGCACAACGTTTTGTTTAGTGTTGTCGATAGTAGCGATTTGACGGTCAAACGATTCGATTGACGCATTTTGGTCAGCGACCAAACGTGCTACGTGATCGTTGTACACTTTCATAAGTTCAGTCTCATCAACAATACTACGGTACTCAGCGATTAGCTCTTGAGTTTGACCGTATACGTTGTCAATTTTAGTTTGAGACTTAACAGCAGCCTTTTGAATTTGCTGACCTGCTTTTTGCACGTCATTCAAAGGATCTGCAATCACATTGCTGCTTGCAAATGCAAAAGCGCCAACCAACGCAGATGCTACAAGACTCTTTCTGATTTTAACAGACATAGTTCCCAACCAATTAAGTAATGTTACTTTTATAATTTAATTATCAACCTTATTAAGGATGACAACCCTGATATCTTTTAATAGATATCAACCCTCCAATAATGCTAAATGCAGTACGCCCTGTCAACTTGATGTTAGCTATTCTAAGTAAATAAATACCTTGAAAAAGCTAAAACTAAAGTATTACAAAAAATACTGTTAACATAAATGCAACCAGCATTAAGCCGTTTTAGCATTATATAGCCCCTTTAAAATTAAACACTAGTTAAAAATTAGACACTTACATGAAACAAGAATGCAACATCTAAACAAAACTGAATTGCACCTTAAAAAAAAACAAAAATAATAAAAATGTGACAATTTGATGAACTAGATTTGGTTAATTTAGGCTAATAACACATCTTAACTTGCAAATCCTGCGCTTCATCGTATAAAAATACAACAATCCGAAAGTGGTTTTGAGATGATGTATAAATATTACTGCATTTAAGTTAATGGCTTTAACTTTGCTAAACCCAAGTTAAGCCTTATTAAAGTTAGTAAAAGACTCAGTTAATTACACGGTTTTTTGATACACACTATGCGTGTGGTAAATGTATTGTTTAAGCTTGGTGAAAGTATGCAGATTATGAGCTGTTAATGTATTAAAGCGGCGTTGCTATTAAATAGGGCTAATTAACTATTTAAATGGGAAATATGTTAAACGTGTTTGAAGCTATAGCAAGAAGTTAAATTTAAACGTTTGACTGTATTAAGGAGTGTAGAAACAATATTAAGGAGTGTAGAAACAATATTAAGGAGTGTAGAAACAATATTAAGGAGTGTAGAGACAATATTAGGGAATGTATAAACAATGGGGAAGATTTTGAGGAATTATGGTGAAACAGAAAACTGCTTCACCAAGATGAACTAAGGTTCACATAATTAAAATTATGCTACTTCTACGTTCTCAGCTTCAGGGCCTTTTTGACCTTGTTTGATGCTGAAAGTCACTGCTTGACCTTCGCTAAGAGTGCGAAAACCAGAACCAGTGATTGCGCTGAAATGTACAAACACGTCAGGACCATTTTCTTGTTCAATGAAACCAAAGCCTTTAGCTTCGTTGAAAAATTTTACTTTACCAGTAACCGACATACTAAATTTTCCTGTAAGTCAATAATTAAAATTCAGCCATATTATTATGGCTATATCCTCCCTGAGTCAGTGCCCAAAATTCTGGAGGTATAGTACAGGAACAAGTTTTAACCTAACCGGTAACCTTAAACGCAGCACAATATCCGTAAATTCAATACGCAAAAACTCAAAGCAAGTTAAGGTTAACACATTAATTTTTTTTTGGCTCTATTAATTAAGATTTATTTACTCAGAACAAAAATAAATAAAGCATTATGTGTAAGTGGTTATTTTTAAAGCTAAAATTGAACAAAAAACGGCAGCTTTGTTGCTCCTAATTGTAACAAATCATGTATAACAGCTTAGCTTTACAAATAAAGCCCCTCGTAAAGAGCGTTAAAAACTCGCGTAAAGATTGAATTTCAAGCAAATAAAAAGCCGTACAGCAAGCTATACGGCTTTAATACAATGCTAATTTAATGCACTTTACTTAACCTGCCAGTCAATCGTAGCTTCTGCTTTAATAGGCACAACTTGTGAGTCACCAAGTGTGTAACTTGCGGGAACTTGCCAAGGGCTTTTCTCTAGGGTAATTGTATCGGTGTTACGGGCAAGTCCGTAAAAGTCAGGCCCAAAATGGCTTGCAAAGCCCTCTAGTTTGTCCAGCTCGCCCGCCTCTTCAAAGGCTTCGGCGTAGAGTTCAATCGCGGCATGTGCTGTATAGGCGCCGGCACAACCACATACTGCTTCCTTTTTATCTTTATAATGTGGTGCTGAGTCAGTCCCTAAAAAGAACTTTTTATTTCCACTTATAGCTGCCGCCATTAATGCTTGTTGGTGAATATTGCGCTTTAAAATAGGTAAACAGTAATAATGCGGACGTATGCCACCAGCTAACATGTGGTTACGGTTGTACAATAAGTGATGCGCGGTAATCGTTGCCGCCACATTTTGCGGCGCGGCTGTTACAAAATCAACGGCGTCTTTTGTGGTAATGTGTTCTAGCACTATTTTCAGCTTTGGAAAATCAGCTACCACTTCGCCTAAAATCGTCTCTAAAAATACTTTTTCACGGTCAAAAATATCTATTGATGAATCAGTCACCTCACCATGCACTAATAACAGCATGCCCACGTCTTGCATCGCTTCTAATACAGGGTAAATATTCTTTACTGATGTAACCCCAGAGTCTGAGTTAGTGGTTGCCCCAGCTGGGTACAACTTGGCAGCAACAATTTTGCCCGTTGCTTTGGCTTTTTTAATTTCTTCAGGTGTGGTTTTATCTGTTAGGTAAAGCACCATTAAGGGTTCAAAGTTGCCCTGCGGCCCCGCTGCCATAATTCGCTCTCGATAAGCTAGCGCTAAATCAGTGCTCGTTGCTGGCGGTACAAGGTTTGGCATTATGATGGCGCGGCCCATGTAGCGGCTAATATCGCGTACTGTATCTTTAAGTTGCTCACCATCACGTAAATGGACATGCCAATCATCAGGACGAGTTATGGTTAATGTGTTTTTTGAATCGGTATTAATGCTCATTACTTTTTTCCACGGCTGAATTTATCCGATCATAGGCATATGGAAAGACCTAGTAAAGTGTTATCTAAACTATTCCCCTTTACGGGTGCTGCAAAATACTATTGGGTTTAAGTTTAACGACGATTACACTCGTTTAAGCGTTTTATTTTGAACATGCTTTAAATTTGGGTTAACTTATCAGTGCTAATACAAATAAAAAGAATAAAATTACCCTATGTCAAATCATATCGATACCTATAAAGCGCTCGAAGTTAAAACTGAACAGCTGAGCATAATAAATCAGTTTTCCTCAAGCTTATTACAGCTCGATACCCTAGAAGAGTTATTTGAGTACGTAACCACTCAAGTAGTAAACCGCCTAGGGTTTGTTGATTGTGTTATTTACCTGGCTGATGAAACACGTTTACAGCTAAATCAAGTCGCTTCTATGGGCATAGCCCACGCCAGAGACGAATACCAAGCAGAGCGTAAAATTATTGGCTTTAACGAAGGTATAACCGGTTATGTTGCCCGCACAGGCACAGCTATTATTATTGGCGATGTAACGCAAGACCCTCGCTACATTGCTGATGAGCGCCCTGCTCAATCAGAGTTATGTGTGCCACTTATATACAAGGATCATGTTTTAGGGGTTATTGATTGTGAACATCCAATAAAAAACTACTTCACAAACGCCCATTTAGAAATATTAACCACGGTTGCGCATTTATTAAGTGCTAAGCTAAACCAAGTAAACACGGTCAATAGCTTAACGCACACAGTAAAACAGTTAAATAATGCGCAAAAGCTTGAAAACAGCTTACTGCAAATCGCTAATTTAACGTATAAAGCCAGTAATCTAGATACCTTTTTTGAAGCTCTTCACAGCATAATAAATAGCTTACTTCCTGCAGATAACTTTTTTATTGCCCTTTACGATAAGCAAGTAGACATACTCGATTTGGTTTACATCGTTGAAGAAGGCATTCAAACACACGCCCACAAAAAAATATCAAAAGAGCAATTAAAAGACACAGCTTCGTATTACTTACTAAAATCAGACCGTGTACTGCTATTAAATCAAAACGATTATCAGCAACATATAAATAACGGCGACTTTAAACTTGTTGGCCGTCTTTCTGAATCCTGGCTAGGTGTGCCTTTTAAAGCAAATGATAGAATAAGCGGTGTAATTGTTGTTCAAAGTTACGATAAAAAGCTGCATTACAACGAACACGACAGCGCCCTTTTAACCTACGTAAGTAGGCAAATTAGTATGGCCATAGATAGGCAGCTTGCAAGGCAAGAGCTTGAACACAAAGCATTGCATGATGAGCTAACAGGCCTCGCTAATCGCTCGTTACTTATTGAGCGTATTAAACATGCAATTTTGCGTTTATCGCGTGTTAAAAAAGGCACGAGCCATGCCTTGCTTTATTTAGATTTTGATCGATTTAAAAGTATCAATGATTCGCTTGGGCATGAGGTTGGCGATCACTTTTTAATTAAAATTTGTGAGCTCATAAAAGGCACCGTCAGAAACACCGACACGTTTGCACGCCTTGGTGGCGACGAATTTGCTATTTTTATGGAAAACATCACACACCGAAACCAAGTTAGCGAAGCGCTAAAACGAATAAACACAGCCCTTGCTAAGCCACTTAATGTGGATAGTCATTTATTGCAAGCATCAACCAGCATTGGCATCGCCTTTAGTGAAAGCAGCGACGATAAAGCCTATTTGCTATTACAGCAAGCCGATGCCGCCATGTACGAAGCTAAATCAAGCGGGCGTGGCCAAGTTAAGTTTTTTAATAACACCATGCGTAAAAAGCTCAAAACACATGCCGATATAGAAAACGACCTACAACACGGCATTGAACACAACGAATTTGAGCTTTATTTTCAACCTATTTTTACTATAGCGACAAGCGAAGTTGTCGGCTTTGAAGCATTAGTGAGGTGGCACCATCCTAAAAAAGGGTTTGTGCCACCAAATGAGTTTATTCCGATAGCCGAAACCACTGGGCAAATTATTAACCTCGATTTGCACTTGCTTGACCTCGCAGCCCAACATATTGCGCACTGGCACACATTAGGGCATCGCTTTTTAAAAGTAACGGTCAATGTGTCATCGCGTCATTTTGCCAGCCTCGACTTTGTTGCCCAAGTTCACGCATTGTATAATAAATACCAACTGCCTTTAGGGTCGTTGTGTTTAGAAATCACTGAATCAGGGCTTATTGCTAACCTTGATTTAGCAACCCAAATAATAGAAGGGCTTGCCCCACTTAAAGTGAAGTTATGCTTGGATGACTTTGGTACTGGATACTCAGCACTTGGTTACTTACACCAATTACCTATTCATATTTTAAAAATAGATAAAAGCTTTATCGATCACCTCAACAAAACCAATAACCCATTAGTAGAGGCCATTCTCTCATTAGCGCAATCACTAAACTTTGAAGTTGTGGCTGAGGGAATCGAAACCCAAGAGCAACTAAATATTTTACAAGCCACTCAATGTAATTACGGGCAAGGCTTTTTAAAGTCAAAACCAGTTACAGCACAACACGCCATTAAACTTATCCACAAACCCCTGTAGTAGCTGTTATCCAAAGGCTTACTTTTTCACAACCAAAAGATATAAAAAGTAAGCCCCGTAATACCCATTCGTTTATTTAAGCGCTCAGTTTTGAAGTAATAAAAACATGTTGTTGCTGTTTAAGCTTTAGCCCATTAAAAACAGACCTGTTATTGCGCGTTGTGATAATTACTTATCCCTCTTAAAAACCAGTGCCATTTATTAAGCCGCCCTGCCCATAACGCGCTTTTAACAGCCGCTGCATAACCCAACAAAACAACTTGAGCTAAACTCATGCCAAACTCATCAAACCAGTAGCAACCAAAGTACTCACATTAGTTAATTTAACTTTAAGGGGTTATTTTAGTAATTAATAGATTATTTTAGCCATCTAGACGTTGAAACGTTTTTTGTAAAGGCGTAGTATGTAGTCAATCTGAGCCAAACTCACTTTTCCCTTGAGAATTATTAAAGATGATTGATATAAAACACCTGAAAACTATTGCGACATTAAAAGACACTGGATCGTTAGTTAATACAGCCCGCGAATTATTTTTAACGCAATCAGCTTTATCTCATCAAATTAAAGACTTAGAAAACAAATTAGATTGCCAATTATTTGAAAGAAAAACGCAACCTGTGCGCTTTACGCCACAAGGAATGCTATTACTCGAACTTGCCAACGAAGTTTTACCTAAAGTAGAAGCCACTAAGTGCCGTTTAAAAGAAAGCCTTAACCAACCTATTTCCCAACTGCGCTTAAGTGTTGAATGCCATGCATGTTTTCATTGGCTGCTGCCTACTATTAAAGAATTTAATAATTTTTGGCCAGACATTAAAATTGACTACGAACGCGGCTTTAGCTACGACGCTATACCTGATTTACTCAACGATGAGCTCGACTTAGTATTGACCTCAGATATACGCGATCCTGATAAACTTGAATACGCTCACTTATTTGATTTTAAATTAAAGCTTATCGTCGCCCCTGATCACGACCTAGCTAAAAAAGCATATGTAACGGCGCTTGATTTAAAAAACGAAACCATTATTTCGTATCCTATTCCGCGCGAGCGACAAGATATATTTAAACACTTTATTCAAAATGCCCGCTTTGACGGCACCTTAAAAAATGTAGACCAAGGCTTATTAATTTTTCAGCTAGTGAGTGCAGGAATGGGTGTAGCAGCGCTGCCTGATTGGTTGGTAACACCTTACGAAAGCCAAGGTTTAATTAAATCTATCCCGCTTGGTGCACTAGGGCTAACCCGCCCTATGTACCTAGCAATGAAAAAAGACATGAAAGACAACCCCGTTTATCGCCATTTTTTAAATACCTGTAAGCAAAATAACGGTCGATAAATCACAAACGAATAAGTAACATAAGGCCTATTGTGTTTTATGTTGCTTGTTATGTTTGAATTAAAAAAATTATTAGGTGGCTTAATTATGCCGCTACCACTATTTGGTTTACTTGCGTTTGTAATGCTAGTTTTGGCGTTTCGTGCACGTAAGTCTGCTTTAGTGATCGCAAGCTTAAGTCTATTGGCGCTTTTAGTATTAAGTACGCCGTTTGCTGCGCATCAACTGATTAAAAACAATGAGCCCGCGTCATTGGCTTTTAATGCACTAAAACACCCAACCCTTGATAAAATTGTTGTACTGGGTTGCGACATAAACCCTAACCCCGCTTTAAGCGCTAATAATCAGCTAGGAAATTGTGCGCTTACTCGCTTGGTGGAAGGGGTTAAGCTTGCAAAAAAATACCCTAATGCAACGCTTATCGTATCTGGTGGTGGCTATAATAAAGTAACAAATAGCGCGTTAATGAACCAAACAGCAATAAATTTAGGGGTGAATAACAACCGTATAAAACAAAACCCACAGGCGATGGATACAGCCGCAGAAGCCAAACTACTCGCGCCTAAGCTCGTTGATTTTAAGGTTGCACTGGTTACGTCTGTGCTACATATGCCGCGCTCAATAAACCTGTTTAATGCCCAAGGCATTGAGGTAATTCCTGCCGCTACGGATTATCACAATTTTGCGGCTTTACCTTTGTATAAACAATTTATACCAAATGCTGAGGCATTACGTGTAGTAACGCAATATGCCCATGAAGTGATTGGGAATGCGTGGATAAGTATGCGCCGCTGGATAAACCCAGAGGCGCTGTAGAGTATATATAAATTTATACTGGGTTATCTATATCTATAAAGCTCACATCAAAACCATGTTCTTTGGCAAGTAGCTCACCAAGGGCTTTAATTCCGTAACGCTCGGTTGCATGATGCCCTGCTGCAAAAAAGTCTATATTTTGCTCTCGCGAGCTGTGAATAGTTTGCTCTGAGGCTTCACCCGTTAGGTATGCATCAATCCCCTGCTCTGCTGCTAAATCGATATAACCTTGCCCGCCTCCTGTACACAGGGCAATGGTGTTAATTTTTTCATCGCGTACAACACTACTTAAAGGTTCGCGGTTTAAAACTTTGGCTATTTTATTTGCAAACTCGCTACCTGTAAGCGGAGTTTTTAACCGTCCTTTCATAGCAACGCTATTAGTAACGGGTTCAAGCCCTGTCTCTATTTCAATATCGAGCAAATTAGCAAGCTTGGCGTTGTTACCTATAACAGGGTGAATATCAAGCGGTAAATGATAGGCAAATAAATTAATATCGTGCGCTAACAAAGTCCCAATACGGCGTTTTTTCATGCCTGTAATAGGTTGCGATTCACCTTTCCAAAAATAACCGTGGTGAACCAAAACAGCATCGGCTTTTTTTTCTATTGCTGCATCAATGAGTGCTTGGCTTGCAGTCACCCCCGTAACAATCGTTCTGATTTCATTTTTACCTTCGACTTGCAGCCCATTAGGACAAAAATCTTTAATTGTGTGAGGCTTTAAAATGTCGTTTAACAGTTGGTTAAATTCTCTACGTTGCATACTTATTACCTTACTCAGCACTGAATTTTGTGCAAATTTTGGCGTTTATGGGGCTAAAATGGAAGGAAAATCGCAAAAAATTGAAAAACAGTTGGAAAATAGGTATAAATACGGCTTCTTTATCTGTGTTCACAACGTATAGGGTCTCTGATGAGCAAACTAGACAAAACAGAAGTTTTATCTGCCTTTGAAGCTGCATATGAAGCTGCCAATGGTAAAAAACCTGAAATTACTACAAAACCTGGCTGGTACAGCATCGATGGTGGCAAAAACTTACGCCTAGCTGATGTAGCAGAGCTAACGAAAGAATTAAGCTCTGGCAAATCGCCTGCACAAGCTGAGCAAAAAGCGCCTGCGAAAAAAACTAAAACTAAAGCTGCTGCGCCTGTTAAAGCACAAAAAACAGCGCCGTTTACTGTTGTAACACAAAGCGAAGACGGCTACACAGCTGAAGAGCTTTGGATTGTTGAGCTTGCAAGTAAAGATCACGACTGTCGCTTACCGCGCGGTGTTGTTTAAACAACATGTGATTGATAAAAAAGCCGCGTTAAGCGGTTTTTTTATGCCTGTTTATCACCTTCTATCAATTCGCTTTATTAAATAATTTATTTTTAGCTAAAAAAAAGCGGCTAATAGCCGCTTTTTAAACGTGTATTAAAATTATAGCTTTTCAAAATAAAGTGGTTTTCGCTGCTTTTTACCCACTTCGTTCATTGTGCTTGCATCAAATAAGCGCCCATTGATCATGGTGTAAACGACTTTATCTGAATCGCGAATATTTTTCAGCGGATCGCCATCAATAACAATTAAATCGGCAAGCTTACCTACTTCTAGCGAGCCTATATTTTTATCAAGCCCCAAGTATTTAGCAGGGTCAAGCGTAGAGGCTCTAATTGCTTCAAGTGAACTCATACCGCCTTGAGCAAACATCCACATTTCCCAATGTGCACCTAAACCCTCGCGTTGTCCGTGAGCACCTAAATTTACCAGTACGCCTAAATCTTGCAGCTCTTTAGCAACGCGGGCGTTATTAAAGTGGTTATAGTGATGATCGGGCGCTTTTACTCGGCGCATAGCACGTGGCAACAGCTGATTTTTAGGCACAAACTTACTTAAACGCGGGTGATTCCACACATCTGTTTTATCGTACCAGTAATTTTCTCCCCAAATTCCGCCATAGGCGACAACAAGCGTTGGGGTATAACCAACATCACTTTGCGACCATAATTGTTTTATATCATCGTAAATATGCTCAACCGGAATTGAGTGTTCAATTCCCGTATGCCCATCAACAACCATACTTAAGTTATGTTGTAGCAGTGAGCCGCCCTCTGGCACAACCATCATCTCAAGCTCACGCCCTGCTTCAATAACTTGTTGGCGCTGCTCACGGCGTGGCTGGTTATACGATTTAACACTAAACGCGCCAACCTTTTTAAGACGCTCTAAATGAAATTTAGCATCATCTAGCGAATCAATATGCGAGGTGTAACCAGGCATATTTGCTCCATATAAAATGGTGCCGGTAGAAAAAATACGTGGCCCGACAATCATGCCGGCTTTTTGCATTTCACTGGCGGTAAATATTTCAGAGGTATCGTTTGATGGATCATGAATTGTTGTGACACCTAACGCTAAACCAGCATAGTTTTTCCAGTTTTGCTGAGGAATAATTTCATCGCTGGCTTGTGAGCCATGGGCATGCGCATCAACAATCCCAGGCATAATTGTTTTACCTGCTACATCGATAATTTCAGCCCCTTTAGGGATCGTTATCTCATCAGCAGTACCAATCGCTTTTATACGTTTACCGTCTGTGATGATGACACCATTTTCTATGACTTGCTCACCCTTCATGGTAATAATGTTAGCGCCCTTTAGTGCAATCATGCCCTTTGGTGCAGCTATTTTTTTACTAAAGCTAATATTCTCACCGCTTTTTACTTTAAAGTCAGCATCATCGGCTTTATCAATAGCAAACATACCATCAAGGCTTGCATGGTATAGCTCGGGCCCTAAGCTCCAGTAGAGAGTGTTACTTTGAGCACTCCAACTTATATTTTCACCCGCACGCACAGATAACTGCTCAATAGGAAACTGGTTATCTTTAGGGCTTATTGTGATAGGTGAGCCGCTTTCTACCAGCGGGGTAACAAATACTTTAAAGCGCTCAGCAAACGCTAAGTATTTACCATCTGGTGAGACTCGAAATTCAGTCGCATGCTCTGATTCGTAAAGTTTACGAACGTTTTTAGTTTCAAGCTCCACAACACTTAAGGTAGGCTTAGGCCAAGGGCTCATGATAAATACACGGTCATTGGCGCTACCAAACTGAGGTTGATAACCACTTTTAGAAATAAGCTCGCTCTCTCCCCCTTTTGCGCTTACTTTATAAATACCTGGGTTAAGTGACCACTTAGGATTTAAAATACTTCCGCCGGTGGCTTTACGATAAACGATTGTTTTGCCGTCAGGACTAAAAGTAGGCTCAACGTATTTACCCGGCTCACGGGTTATCGCCTCGCCGCGCCCGTTTCGAGCAGAGACAACGCGCACAGTACCTTGCTTAGTATCACTCCAGGTGGTGTAAACAATCTTTTTACCATCGCGGGAGTACTGCGGGAACAACTCATAATGATCAGTTTGTTTGGTTAAGCGCTTAATTTTACCAGAGTCTAAATCGCGTTTATAAATATAACCTAATGCTTCAAAAATCGCAGTTTCACCATCGGGGCTAACCTGCACGTTGCGCAACATTTTTACATCAAACTCATCGGTATCTAAATTTTGAGTAAAGCGTACCGCGGTTTGTATTTTTTTACTGGTGTTTACTTTAAAGGGAACACGCGCAACAGCTTTATCATCAACAGCAATTTTATGTATTGAACCGGAAGCCCAAAACACCAGCTCTTCGTTATCTGGGGTCCACGCAATGGTCGGATACACACCATGAATAGCCCAAGTTTCTTGCATATCGCGTTCAAGCTTGTCATAAAGCTTGGTGTGCTCGCCACTGGTTAGGTCGTATAAGTACAAGCTTGTTTGAAAGTCATCACGTCTTATATAGGCAAGCTTTTTACCATCAGGTGAAGGTGTGGGTCTTATCGCACCGCCCATGCCTTGTATTATGGTTTCTATTTCGCCTGTTTCTCTATCGTAGCGCTTAATTTTATAAATACCGGCAACAGAATCTTTAGAGTAGTGAAAGGTTTTACCTGGTGTCGCGTCATGAGAAAAATAAACATAGCGCCCATCTGGTGAGAACATTGGCTCACCTAAGTCTTTTTGGTCGTTCTCACGTTTAGTAAGCTGAACACCTTTACCACCCGCTTTGTGGTAAAGCCACACTTCTCCAGCCCCTAGTGAGCGACTAGCGGTAAAGTGTTTGCGTGCGACAAGGTAGTCGCCATCAGGGCTCCATGCGGGGCTGTTTAAAAGTCTAAAGGTTTCGTCAGTCACAGCGTGTTGATTGCTACCATCAACATCCATAACCCAAATATTATCACCACCGCCTTGATCTGAGGTAAACGCAATGTGTTTACCATCGGGGCTAAAGCGAGGCTGCATTTGCCAAGCAATATCTGAGGTGAGTTTAGTTGCTTCACCTCCGCTTATAGGCATAGTGTAAATGTCGCCAAGTAAGTCAAACACTAGCGTGTTGCCATCAGGACTAACATCAATGTTCATCCATGTGCCTTGCTCTGTGCTAATGGTTGCATCTACAAACTCACCTTTTGGTGAGTCTACCTGCCACTTTTCTTGCTCTTCGTTTGCGTGCGGCTGACCTATTGCAAGGGCGACTGATAAAGCCAGTGCAGTGTGAAGCATTTTTTTCATGCATTTCTCGCTTGTTATTATTGCAGTTAAACTCTCTAACACGATTGCAACAAAAACAGCGCTAACTTGCCAGCGTTATCAGACCAAGTACCAAAAATTAATGCCAAACTATGGGGTCAAATTGGTAGTAATCCACCAGCATTCTATAAATTTCAGGGTCGTGCTGCCTAAGCTGCGCCGGCTTTTCTAAAAAGGTCTCTGTGAGTACTGCAAAAAACTCAGCCTCGTTGGTGGCCCCATAACTATGAATAACGTGAGGCATGTTATAAGCAACATGACTTTTTAACTGCACAAAGGCACGGCTAAACACTCGAGCCCATTCTTTATAAGCATTGGGGGTTTTTAATAATGGAGTGCCAGTGGTTTTTCCGGTTTCTTGGTCTAACTGGTGGGCAAATTCATGAAACACTAAATTATGGCCATCGCTTGGTAAACGATTCCCTTCAAGTACATCATGCCAACTTAGCACTAACGTGCCACCAGGCCACGACTCACCTAAGCGTACCGCGTTGTGGTAACTAACCAGCCCAGCACTATCTCGTGTAGATTGCGGCGCATAATACGCACTGGGGTAGAGTAAAATTTCTTTTACGTTTTTATAAAGTGGCCACGGTTTATTAAGCACTAACACACAGGCATCGGCAGCAACTATCAGCTTCATGGCGGGGGTTAGCTTTAGTCCGTCTCGGCCTAAAAAGCGCTTTTCATTTAAAAACCATATTATGTGGCGCTCAAGCTTGGCTCTGTCGTTATCCGTCATCTTTTTATAGATAGGCATGCAACGAAGGAGTATTTCTTTTTGTTGAGAGTTTAAAACCGCGTTTTTATATTTTTTATTCCAAAGCCAGTTTTGTAGTGCCTGCCAGCGCCAATAAATTACAACAAAAATAGCCAAAGCAAAAATGAGTAGCCCGTTTATCATGGGGACATCCAAAATAAGTTAGTCTCTTATTAATATGTGCGCATGCACTCATTTTCAATCAGATAATTTCTGTGCAATTTCGTCCGCTATTTTTAGCTTTGTATAATGCTTGATCTGCCCGCGATAAAAGGCGGTCGTAATCACCGACGTTGGTTGAGTCAGACAAGCCAAAACTGGCTGTTACACTTAACCCCTCACCAATGGCCGAAAAGTCATGCTGTGCAATGCTCTCGCGCAGTGCTTCGCATATGATTTTTGCTTCGCCGGCGGTTTTATCTGCAAAAACAATTGTAAACTCTTCACCGCCCCACCGTGCTATATGCTGGTTTTCTTGGCAGCCATTTTTAAGCAGCTCTGCAATAGTACAAATCACTTTGTCACCAATAATATGCGACCAGTTATCGTTAATCCGCTTAAAGTGATCAATATCCAGTATAGCTATGGCTAGCGGCCGGTTTTGCTGTTTGTAAGTGGCAAAGTTATGGGCAAGCCAGCTATCAAAAGCACGCCTGTTAGGCATGTCGGTAAGTTGGTCGTGCGTTGCTTGGTACGCAAACGCATTGGCTTGCGTTTGTAGGTCTTGGGTTTGTTTTTCTACGCGATTAGTCAGCTCTATTTCTATTTTTTTGTAGTGGTATAAACGGTATTTGTATATAGCAAAAATAACCATTAAAAATAATACAAATACTGCAAACTTAAATTGCGGTTTTTGCCAAAAAAATGACTGAATTACAATATTTACAGCTTGCTGATTATCTTGCCACTGTGCGTTAGGGTAACTTGCTCGTACCATAAAGGTATATTCCCCAGGCGGTAAGTTAGTGTACTCAGCACCGGTCATATGTTGGCGATTAACCCATTTATCGTTAAAGCCCTTTAATTGGGTTTGAAAATTTAATCGCTGCGGCATAATAAAGCTCAGCCCTGCATAATGAAACGATAAACGCGATACCCCCGGTGGCAAAAATACCGACTCTCCTTCAAGCGGAAGCGCAATAGGCTTACCATCTACAAAAATATTTTCAATAATGGTCGGCAGCGCAATTTGCGTTGATGCTTGTAAGCGCGCTGGTTTTACGGTACTCACCCCCTTTGCGGTTGCAAACCAAATACTCCCATCGTTATGCGTTACAGCCGAAGGGGTTGAGCCTCCGTTGGCCTGCGCACTTAACATCCCATCGCCTTCATCATACAGTTGATAGTTAAGCACGGGTGCTTTAGCGCTCGCGGGAGCATCGAGGATTTGCTGTATATGATTTTTATCGATTTGAATAATCCCGCGGTTGCTCGAGAGCCAAAATGAGCCATTGTGCGGCACCACTTGAAATAGTTTATCGATAGGTAAACCTTGTTCTAAGCCAAGCATTGCCATTTTTCCGCTTGTTAGCTCATAGCGCACTAAGCCTCTATCTGTGGCCATCCAGGTATAGGTAACATCAATATAAAACCCAAACGCATATTGCGCAGAAAACTCACGAGGGAATTCAACCGTTGTAAATTGCTCACTAACAATATCAAATACCACCACCCCATTGCCGGTACCTACCCAAATATTGCCCGCGTTATCTTCACTAAGTGCAAGTACAAACCCACTTGGTAAGTCTTTTTTATTTGTAAATTGATTTAAGCTGCCATCTTCATTGATGCGCGTCAGCCCCATAGCAGAGCCTATCCACAAACGGTTTTTAGAATCAAATAATAAAGCCCTTACTTCGTTACTTCCAAGGCCAGTGCTACGATTAATAAACGGCGTAAAGGTATTATTAACTATTTTTAAAACACCTGAGGTATACGTCCCTGCCCACACACTACCGTCGGGTGCTTCGTGTAAACTGAGCACAGAATAAGGACTGCTTTGTTTAGAGCCTGAAACCAAGGTAGCGCGATTATTTTTTATTATATTTAAGCCAGAGCTTCCCCCCACCCATAAACTGCCATCGGAGTGAGAAAGCACTGTGCGGGTATAATCCCCCGCTAAACCTCTTTTTTGGGTCCACGATGAAAACGGCGACTCACGCAGGCGAAACAATCCGGCGTTTGTGCCAATCCAAATACTGTTTTCTCTATCTTGTAACAAAGATAAAATACGGTTGGCGGGTAATCCGTTATTGGCATCTAACTGCTCTACGCCATCGGGCGATAACCTAAATACCCCTTTATTAATTGTGCCAAACCATAAGTCTCCATGGTTATCCTCTAGTAAGCTAGAAATAGATTCATTGCTAAGCTTTTCATGTATTGGCTGAAACTGCGCCTTGGTTTTGATCCACGCGCCTTTTTCGCTTCCCACAATAAGCGAGCCACCACGGGTAATTAATAAGTTATAGACAGGTGCATTTGGTAAACCAAAGTGTGGTGTCATTAAGGTCGGTATTTTGTTGTGTATTTTATAAAGGCCTGCACTGGTTGCTGCCCAAATAACCCCATCGTGATCTTCTATAACCCGATAAGCACTCACATTTTTAATAATTGCAAGGTCGGTATCGCTGTTATGTTCACGATAAAACACGCCGTCGTTTTCAAGGGCTAACCATAGGCTTTGATCAGCACTTTCAATTAAATGATTAACCATGGTTGATGCTGATCGCTTGGTATCCCACTGCCTATGTTGATATAAGCTAATTCCTCCGCGCGACCCCGCTATGTATAACCCACCACTATTTGTGGGAGTGAGTGCCCTTAAACCCGAGTCGGGTAAGTTATTAATATGAGCACGGGTTAATATTGTAAACTCTTGGCCATTAAAACGTGCCAAACCTTCCCATGTAGCAACCCATAAGTAGCCATCTTGGGTTTGCGTAACGCTATTAATACTGTTGTGTGGCAATCCAGAACGGGTATTCCATGTTTCAGAAAAATAATCACTTAACGGTAAACGGGTTTGCTCTTGGGCTTCACATAAAAACATGACGAAAAAAGAACATATAATGCTTAATTGTCTCATCATCAACTGCCTTAGTTATTCTTTTACTTGTGTGTAAGCGTTTTATCGTTATTTAAAAGGAGTAGGAAAGAATTTACTTGGCACTGAGCACACCAAAATTGTGCGCTCCAACAAAGCGTTAAAATCCCTATACGCATTGGGTGAATACACTAGGGTTTGTTTAAGCGCTAAAAGCGCGTTAATTAAAACTAAACAATAGCGTAAACAACTAATAATACGTGCTAAAAAGCACCTTAAATAAGTCGCTAAAACTTAATGTCGTAAACGTATCAGCTAATCGTTACAAATTAACTTATATCGCCTATCTAACTAAAAATACTACCATAGCAAATAAATACATTGCATTAACTAAATTCAATTAATCTTTACAAAAGTCGTCAATATTGTTTTGTAATACGTTTATAAACGCTGCGACGTGTAAACCGTCCATTAGCGAATGATGCACATCAATCGAAAACGGCATTAGGCCCGTGGTTTTATCGTATTGACCAAACACAAATTTAGGAATACCTAAACTTTTCCCTTCACTAAAGGCATGCGAAAAACTACTAAAGTTCAGCCAAGGTAAAACCGATATATGTATCAAATCGGCCTGCCCTTCGGTTTGATTAAACGCCTGAGAAAATAACGGTTGAGATTTAGCATTGGCGCTTATAGCTGTGGCGTGCTGAGCAAATTCTTCAAGGCAAGGCGAATAATTAAAGTAACTAAATATAAACGAATCATCACTAGCAAGCTCTACCACACTGGCTCTTACTTGCTTTAAGCGCCATGGGCATTCATTTATAATTCTTAGCATAATCGGGTTATAAGCGTGGCAAGCTTTTAATGTGGCATGCACATATGCTTGAAAAAAAGACAGTTTATTTTGTTTACAATATTCAAATAAAGGCTTGGCGTTAAGTGTTACGCACACATTAAAATATGGCTGGGTAAAGTTTTTAAATAATTCGAAGTGTTGTTGGCGAGGCCATGTATCAAGGTCGATGGGCTCCATTAAGGCATTTGTATCAGTCATAATATCCATAAGCTTGTCGTTAACGATTAGGCCGCATTGCCTTAAGGGTCTTGGCCACAAAATTACCACGCCATAGAGTATAAACAAAAAAGGCGTACCACTGTACGCCTTAGTTTAAATAAACGGGGTAAATTTACAGGCCGTTTTGAATTATCTCTTGCGCTAACTCATCGGCAATCAAATGCGTTGATTTTTGCTCTTTTTCACTACGGGTGAATATTTCGGTTAAGGTATCAAAAATACCTTCAACATGCTTATTAGACGCCGCCTCACTGTAGCCTTGTGGTGCAGTTTCGTAATATACATTAATAATGCCACCAGCGTTAATAACGTAATCGGGTGCATACAAAATACCTTTTTCACGAAGTACTTCACCGTGACGAGACTGCGCTAGCTGATTATTAGCACACCCAGCAATAATGGTTGCCTTAATACGTACAATGGTTTCATCATTAATGGTGGCACCTAATGCACAAGGTGCGTATACATCAACATCAAGGTCGTAAATTTCATCAATACCCACCGCCGTAGCACCAAAGTCATTTACTACCCGCTCTACAGCATCTTGATTGATATCTGTTACAAATAATTTTGCACCAGCTTGGGCTAAATGCTTACATAAACCATAGGCGACTGCACCTAAACCTTGTACCGCCACTTTAATGCCCGCAAAATCTTGATGCCCACGTTGGTGCTGTAATGCCGCTTTAATTCCTAAAAACGTACCGTAAGCTGTAAAAGGTGACGGATTACCGCTTTTCCCTTCCAAGCCCAGCACATAATTCGTTTCTTTATTCATTAATGCAACGTCATCACATGTAATGTTTACATCTTCGGCAGAATAGTAACGGCCATTTAATCGCTCTAATTGGCGACCAAAAGCTCGAAATAACTGCTCTGACTTAATCTCTTTTGCATTGCCAATTATAACTGATTTACCACCACCAAATGGCAGGCGAGCAACCGCATTTTTATAGGTCATCCCTTTAGAGAGACGTAAAACATCGTAAACGGCATCTTCATCGTTGGCATATTCCCACATTCTACAACCACCAACAGCAGGGCCAAGGTTAGTATTATGTACGGCAATAATTGCTTTTAAACCTGACGCTTCGTCAGAACAAAAAACCACTTGTTCGTGGTTATCAAATTCAGCTTGATTAAACACAGCCACTGTAATTACTCCAAAATAGTTTACCCGTGAGAGGGATGAGCGCTGGAAATTGACGAAACTTTACCACTTCATTTTTAAGGGTGCCACATAATGAGAAGTTAAACCCGTAAAAAGCCAGCCTTGTGAATTAATAAATCTAAATAACAACAAAATACGGATATAAAATTCAAAAAAAGGCATATAAATTAAATTTAAAGCTAACAACACCGTTAAAAAGCGCCTTCACATTTACGTGAACGTAAAGGTAACACCAAGTGTAAACCTTGTATTACACAGTTCCCCTCCCAGCAAAGTCGCACAGTGTATAGGTTTATGAAGAAAAAAGCAGATTTACTACAACTGGTCTGAGGTGTTTATTTGAAGGGGCAATTTGCGCTTTTTTAATATTTCATAAAACAAATACAAAAAAAGCGAGCCTAAGCTCGCTTTTTTATTAGATTACGTTGTCTTGTCCTGAAATGTGTTTACACATTTAGGACTTATTTTATGAAAACCACTAAAACTAAAGACGTTAAGCGTACTCAGCGAGATTATACATTAGGCTTTAAATTATCTATTGTTGAGCAAGTA
>NZ_JAQREZ010000048.1:0-34238 GCF_028598715.1 Pseudoalteromonas sp. GABNS16E | reverse complement strand
AACCGACGACATTACTTGCTTCATCCTATGTATTAACTCGCTCTAATTCGAGCTAAAGTAATTATGGCTTAAAAAGTTAGGCAGGGATCAGTGCGTTTAACTTGACAGTGGGAGTCATACCAACGCCTGGGCAGCATGGCTTTCATGTTCATCAATATGCTAGCTGCGAGCCAAAGCAAAAAAACGGTAAAGTTGTACCGGCCGGTGCTGCTGGTGGACACTTTGATCCTAACAGCGCTAAACACCACGATGAACCCTGGAGTAATGGCCACTTAGGCGATTTACCTGCGTTATTTGTAAATGAGCGTGGCGAAGCTAAATCGCCTGTTTTAGCGCCAAGGCTCAAGCTTGAGCAGCTTAAACAACACGCAGTGATGATCCACAAAGGGGGCGACAATTATGCCGACGAACCCAAGAAATTAGGTGGCGGTGGTAAACGTGTTGCGTGCGGCGTAATTAAGTAATTCGGAGGTTATTATGCCTTATCAAAACACAAGCGAGTTACCGGATTCGGTAAAAAGTAACTTACCTAAACATGCCCAAGAGATATATCAAGAGGCGTTTAATAGCGCGTGGGATACCTACGAGGACCCAAGCGATAGAAAAAACGACGACGACCGCGAAACCACAGCGCATAAAGTAGCTTGGTCTGCGGTTAAAAATAGCTACAGTAAAAATGATAATGGCAATTGGGTTAAGTCGAATAATTAGTTACTGGTACAAGTAAAAAACCAATGCATAAAAAAGCCGCTACAAAAGTTGTAGCGGCTTTTTTATAGCGCAATTAGGCTACTCGCTTTTGTGTTTGCGGCGTTTATAAAAGGCAAAACCACCCACTACACAGGCTAATATAACCGCCATTATAATAGTAAATGCCCACGGCCCAAAACTAGCAATGGCAGGAAGTGCAAGGGCAGTAACAATACCGCCGCCAACCACAGGCTCATAAAGTGGTTGTTTGTAACTAAAGGGGCTAATATGCTCGCTTGGGTTTGAGGTAGCCTGTTTTAGCATTAACAGCCCAACTGCCGTAGTGCCCATAGATTGCCCAAGCTCGCCAATTCCTCTCACTTTCCAATCTTTTGGGAAAAACCACCCGCCAAAGAAAAAGTAAATAGCTGCGCTATAGGCAACCCCCACTGCGCCTAAAATTAAAATACTTTGCCAATATTTAGCAAGTACCGATAAGTTAAGCGCACCCAGTGCGGCAATTATTAGTAAATCGAGGGAGAGGTTAGAAAGCAGATTTATTTGATAGTGACTAATTAAGTTACCCATGCCTGATTTATTAAGCACTATTTGCACCACTAAACCCACCATCATCGCAATGGGGAATAAAGGCATGTACTCAAGTATTTTTACCGATGAATCGGCAAAAAGGTTTTTTTCGGCTACTTGTAAGCCACTAAGAATAAGCCAAGCAACAATAACAACCGTGCCTAAAATAGCAAAGTGCAGGCCAAACGGGCGGTCTTTTACCTCTACTTTTTCGTCGTGGCTAATTTCAAGTTCTTGGTCGCCCCCATCGGTGCGATTAGACATAATAGTCCCTAACACGATGGCGCTTATAAGGCCTATTGTTGCTATACCTAACCCCAAGTCCATACCTTTTGCAAAATCGATACTTTCAAAAGTGGATTGCAGGCCAGCTACGGTGCCATGCCCGCCCTGAAATCCCACCGCAATGAGTGCGCCGGCAACTTCGTTGGTATCAAATAAAGGGGCAAGTACTAATAATGCCGTGATCATACCCACCACATATTGGCCTATGGCAATGCTGTAGCCAAAGCTTAAATTGGGTAGGCTTTGATTTAGCGATTGTTTAATTGTAGGTATTTTTTTACCTAAAAATAAACCTGCAAACACCACTACAATTAAATACCCAGGTAACTCCTTCCATATGCTTGTGACCTTTTCATCTATCCATAAATTAGTGCCTTGGAGCGACAAATTAATATGCTCACCGAGTAATTGTGGCCCTAATAAAAGAGCCAATACGCCAGCAATTAACGATGAGGGCACAATTAAGCCCCTTAAAAATGTGTACTTAATTAAATTACCTAGCGTTAAAAAAAAGGCCAGTAATAGTAACGACTTAAAAAATATAGCTATATCCATAACTGATTTAACCTATGTTTTATGCTCCTTTTAACTACTCACTAATAAAAAGAGCTATACATGTTTGAGTGCTAAATACGCTAAGTAGCAATATATATTCCAGCGATTTTTAAATTTTAAGTAATTGATAATTCTATTTTAAATATTTAATGTTGAATTGAGTGCAACGGCTTTACAGAGTATTTGTATAATTTTCAAACTAAAGTGTTAGGTAAATACACAGAGAGTGCGTTAAACACTCGTGTGAGTTTCGCTTAAATGTGCGTTACTATTTGGCAAAATTAAGTTTGTTTAAACCCATTGGGATTACGTTGAATTATTTAGCTCACCTTTACTTAGCAAAGCCTACAGCCGATTCACACTTTGGCAATTTATTAGGTGATTTTGGTGGACGCAGGCACGCAGAATACCTGCCCAATAGCGTTAAAAGTGCACTAGAAAACCATTACTTAGTCGATAAATTTACCGACTCACACGCTTTAGTAAAAACCACTAAACAGTACTTTTCGCCCGAGCGAAAGCGCTTTGCAGGCGTAGCGATTGACGTGCTGTTTGATCACTTTTTAATTAGGCATTGGCAGCAATTTAACAAACACCCTTTAAATGATTTTAAACGCAGCAGCTACGCACTTTTAAATGAGCGCATAGCGGTTATGCCAGCGCGCATGCAGCATGTTGTAACCAGCATGACTACAAACGATTGGTTTAAAGAATACAAAACTATAGAAGGGGTAGGGGTTGCGCTTGATAACATAGCCAAACGCATTCGTTTTACTAATAACTTTGCTGGTTCCGCTGAGGATATAGCGCAAAACTACCATGAGTTAGAATCGGTATTTTTAGCATTTTTCCCTGAGTTAATTGAACATGTTAATGAACATGCCTTAGAAAGGGCGTATTAAAAACAATGCTTAAATGTGTTTAATATTGAACGTGCATTATTACGTGTACTGCTAGTTTATTTTTGTTAAATTTCGCGGCTCTATTATGCCATTTGTATAGCTTAAAGGATTAACTAAATATGGATTTTTCTACGATTTTGGCCACGTTATTAGGCCAGCTTTGGTATTTTATACCGCTGTTTATTTGTATTGGGGTTTTTAAAACACCTTGGTTTAAAGGAGCGATAGGAGAGTGGCAAGTTAATGTGCTAATTAAACTGTTTTTAAATAAGGCAGATTACACGTTAATTAAAAATGTGACGCTGCCTACTTTTGAAAACGGCATCGAAAATGGTACTACGCAAATTGATCATATTATTGTGTCTGAGTTTGGTGTGTTTGTGGTGGAAACTAAAAACATGAAAGGTTGGATTTTTGGTTCAGCGAATCAAAAAATGTGGACAAAAAAAATTTTTAAACACTCATCAAAATTTCAAAACCCCCTGCATCAAAACTACAAGCATTTAAAAACACTTGAGTCGTGTTTAGGTATAAACAGTAACGCATTATTTTCGGTTATTATTTTTATTGGCGACAGCACATTTAAAACTAAACTACCTGAAAATGTTAGGTTTGCACGCGGCGGTATTGAGTACATTAAAAGTAAAACCGAGCGAGTACTTAGTGCTAATACTAAAAACGATATAGTAAATACAATTGAAAGCGGAAAATTAAAGCCAAGTTTTAAAACAAATCGCCAACATGTAAGCCATGTAAAAACAATTATTGAACATAAGCAGGCGCCAAAAAAAGAACGCTCAGAAACTCAGATATGCTCACGTTGCGGTGAGAAAATGGTACTACGTAAAGCAAAGAAAGGTACTAATATAGGAAATACGTTCTTTGGCTGTAGTGCATTCCCTAAATGTAGAAATAGTGTTGAAATTTAAAAGGAAGTAGATTTTATGCCTGATGTAACGGCACTGTTTTATATAGCTATTATGGCTTTTTATTTATTACACAAAAACGAAGAAGCCAAAATATTAGTCCCCGTAATTGGCTTTGCTGCAATCCCCCTTTTTAGTAACGATTACTGGCAATGGTTTCAGCTTAGTGCGGCATTAAGTGTTGTGGTTATAGTGATAGAAAAAGAGAAAGCAGGGTATACAGGCGGTGGTGCTGTTTCGGCATTTGCTGCATTTTTATCGGCGCTTTATTAGTTAGTATTTTTATACACGCGACTTCGTCTGCGGTTACTAGTTTAAACCCTACAAGCTTTAATTTTAAACATCCACTAAGTTACGCGTGGCCTAGGCATATTGTAATTTTATATGCGTCTGCGTTTGTATCTGCCTTACTGGGTGTATTGTTTAATGTTCGTATGCCTGTAGCTTTTTATGGCGCATTAATTATTGCGGGATTGCTTGCAGTTTTACCTCATTTTTGTGGCTCTTTTTTATATGGCTTAGCATTAAGTGTAATTATTATTGTAGTCACTTTTTTGGTAGCGCTTATTAAAAAGGCACAAGAAGAAGCGCGCGTTACATTTATTTATATAGGGGCAGGGTTAATGCAGGTGAGTTGTTTGGTTAAGTACTTTAGCTAACTATTTTTGAACGACCGCTCAAGTTGTGGTTTAATTGTAGCTACTACTTTTAGGAGCGTTTTATGATCAAATTTTATTTTCACCATACACCTAACCCAATGAAGGTTGCTTTGTTTTTAGAAGAAACAGGCCTACCGTTTGAACTTGTGCCACTTGATACCTTAAAAGGTAAGCAACACACACCTGAGTTTAAAGCCATTAATCCTAATGCAAAAGCACCTGCCATTGTTGATGGTGAAACTCGTGTGTTTGATTCGAACGCTATATTAATGTACCTAAGCGAAAAACACGGTAAGTTAGCAGGTAAGCCAGAGAATCGCGCCGAAATGCTTTCATGGTTAATGTTTATAGCATCTGGCCTTGGGCCGTATTCGGGGCAAAGCGTACACTTTAGACACATGGCGCCTGAAGGGCTTGATTACGCCGTTAACCGCTACTTGCGTGAGGCGCAGCGCCATTACGAAGTGCTTGATGCACACCTTGAAGGTCGCGACTTTATAGTGGGTGATGAATACACCATTGCTGATGTATCTGCTTGGGGTTGGATTGATAAAGCGCCAGTAGTACTTGGTGAAGAAGGCCTAGCGCCATACCCTAATTTAAAACGTTGGTTTGAAAGCATTGATAGCCGCCCAGCGGTTGCGCGTGCACGTAAAATTGGCACCGATGTCGCCTTTAAAAAAGAGTTTGATGAAGAAGCCAAACGTGCGTTTTTCCCTTCAAATTACCCAAAAGTATAAAAAGTACTTAATACTAAACAGCAGAGCCAGCTAGCTGATCTGCTGTTTAGTATTTTATGGATGTGTGAGCGCCTCTTTATTTTCATCTGCCACGAATAAATTAACTTCCTCTGTATGCTGGCTTACGCTATTTCTTTTTAGGGCGATGTATAGGTCTGAGTGAATATATATACCTTCTTTTCCTGATTTCATTCGTGCAAGTTCAAGCCTTATATCACGCTTTTTAAGTATTCCGTCTATGTTGGCAATGATTGGTATTTTCTTTTATGTGATTAAAGTGATTACTAAATTAACTGGCATGAAGTTGAACATATGGTTCATCCACAGTAATTTAAGCATAGATCCAAAGAAATAAAAAACGGGCCTTCCTGAAGTTATAAGTATTCACATACAAATTATTAAGGCTAACTTAAAGCCATATATCCCAAAACTTAACTCCGAGGGTATGCTATTAATTTATCGCCTGATGATAGCTAGGCTTATCAACAAGGTGATACTGAATTATTACTTTTTAGTTGCTTCGAGGTTTGAAATATTTTTTGTATATTCTACACGGTGGTTTATATGGACATTAATTATTGTAGTGCAGAGTTCGCAACAAAAATAATAAGGTTAGAATAATCGATGAATTTAAATAGGTACTAAAAGTATTAAAAAACAAAGGATAACCCCTCCACCTCTAATTTACACGTAAGCTTATTTACTTTGGTAATTGAGTTATTACTCGTCAATCAAGTTGGTGTTAGTCTTGCAATTGCTTTTATGATGATAAAGTGAATTTATTAGTCGTATTTTCAATTATCAATAATTTTTATTAATTAGTGTTAGTAGTTTTACTAAACCACTATTTATTTAATGCGGAGATAATAGCCATGAAAGCGAATATAAGCAGTGGAGATAAAGCCACTAAAGTGGGCGGTATTTTTAACAGCGAACATAAAGCTAAAGCAACCTTTGATATTTTAAATAATGACGAGAACTTTGTAAAAAAAAGCATAAGGCTAATTCCACCTCACGATCAACATTACGATGAAAAGGTTGAGCCTGAAGATAAAAAAATTGCTAAAACTATGTTGAAATCACACTTAGTATTTGCCGTAGTTGGTCTTGTTGTTGGTGTGATCATTGCCAGTATACTCTTTTTATTAGAGTTTGAATTTTTACAACAGCACATCCTAGAAACATATGTTTCGATAAGTATTCTTTGTACTTTTGTTGGTTTACTAATTGCTGGAGCTTTTTCGTTAAGGCCAGATCACGATGATTTGATCAACAATATAAGAGAAGCAACTCGCTCGGGTCTGTGGGCGATTGTTGTACATACCGATTCCCACGAGAAAATGGAAAAAGCAAAAGATCTTATGCAGCCACACGCTGTATCAATATCGACGACTTTATAATGCTAATTGATATAATAATTTAACCAACAAGGTTGTATAATAGCGTTGTTGGTTAAACCGTATTATAACTTAGCTGCTCTATTAATGTGACTTCATTATCAGAAGCCTGTTAATAATTTAGCTATTTTAGCCCATTAAATAGCTTATGTAGTGAATTGAAAATAACTTACACAGTAATAGGGGGCTTAGCCGTTCAACGAATAATAAAATACAGTGACTCTTTTTTATTTTTATTGCCGTTTATATTTTACAACTCGGCTAATTATTCCTAATTGGTATGAGCTTCAAATAAGGCAACTTCGTCGGTAGGCTGGCTTACTCTATTTTTTTGTAGCGCAACATATAGATCAGAGTGAATATATATACCTTCTTTTCCTGACTTCATTCCTGCAATATCAAACCACGAAAGTAGTTGACGTTTTCTACCTGCAAGTTCAAGCCTTATATCGCGCTTTTTAAATATATCGTCGAGGTCGGCAAGCATAGCCATTACGCTTAAATCTAAGTGAGTAAAGCAGGGCACAGCGTCAATTATTACACATTGGGTGTCGTCTTTTTGCCTTGCGTATTGCTCAAGTAATCTGCGTTTAAAGTAGCTGGCATTAAAGTAAGTTAAAGGTGAATTAAAGCGATAAATAAACACGCCTTGCACTGCTTTTGCTTTATCTTTGGCGTCTAAACTTCTTACTACACCGTTAACATCTACGCCGAGTATATTGTCGGTTGGGCGCATAACAGTGCGAATAAATTGAAATAACCCCAGTAATACAGCAAGTGTGATCCCTGGTATAACGCCAATAAATAACAGCGCAAGTAAGGTGGCTAAGGCGAGATAAAATGCCTGTTTATCTTTTCGTTTTAATTGCCAAACAGCTTTTAAATCGAGTAAATGAACAGAAGCAATAATAAGTACAACACCCAGCGCTGCACTTGGAATAAACTCAAGCGGGGGCTGTTAAAAAAACGGCTATGACCGCAATAATAGCTGCTGCAATTATTGATACTAACTGCGTTTTACCACCCGTTGCATCGTTAACTGCGGTGCGTGAGTCGGCGCCACTGACTGCAAAACCTTGCGAAAGAGCTGACGCTATATTGGCAATACCTAGCGCTCTAAATTCTTTATCGGCGTCTATGTCGTAGCCATTTTTAGCAGCAAAGCTGCGGGCAGTTAGCATCATACTTACAAAGCTCACAATGGCTAAGTTAAGTGCGGGTACCACTAGCTCACGAATAATTCCTAAATCAAAAACAGGAGTATTAAAAACGGGAAGCCCGCCAGTTACGGTGCCAATAGTTTTTATATCATGTTGTTTTAAATCAAAAATCCATACCAAAAACGCACCAAATGCAATGGCAAACATTGATGCAGGCCACGTGGGTTTTATGCGTTTCATGGCAAAGTAAACCGCCAATGTGAACAAGGCCATTAACAAGGTGGGAACATGTGTTTGCGCTAGGTAGGAGGGTATACTACCTAGGCGTTCAAGTAGGTAGCGCTCGTCAAAGGTAAAACCGAATACTTTAGAAAATTGACCAACAATAATAGTGATGGCTACGCCGTTTAATAAGCCCATTAAAATAGGCTTAGATAAAAAATCGGCTAATACACCTAACTTCAATTTACTGGCTATAAAACACCAAAAGCCAGTCATAGCGGTCATGGTGACAACAAGTTGCCAATGCTTAAAGCTGTCACCTGCAGCAAGAGCGGTTACTACGGCTGCAATAACGGCGCAGGTGGCGGCATCAGGGCCAACTATTAGTTTGGAAGTGCCAAAAGAGCATATAGCATCATTGGCAGTATGCAAGAATATAACCCTACCGCGGCGTTAACACCGGTTAGTTGTGCGTAAGCAATGGCAACAGGTAAAGCTACGGCAGCTACCGATAGCGCCGCTCTTACATCATCAGCAAACCATTGTCGCTCGTAGTGCAGCAATGTAGCTAAACCCGGCATAAAATTATATAAACGCGACAGCACTGCAATTTTCCTGTTGGTGGTAACGCCTCGATAGTAAATTTAATAACAAAATAAGTATAGCTAGGACGGTGGTTATTTTAATAAATTGCAGGTGATTATTTATCAAGATATTAAATTTATAATTTGGCAGAAAAGTTAACTATAAAAGTTAATGCTCCTGAGGCGTTTGTCTTTTTAGCCAGATTATGTGCATGGTATTAATCTACTGATATCGAACGCCTCTGGAAATAACCAAATCTAAAATCTAGTTTTTAAATTTTTTAAGATTATTTAGCTCCACATGCCGGATATAACTCAAGTACTTCTGTTACTACTTGTGCAAATAAGGCTTGTTCTTGCTGTGTTAAATCTATAGCAGGTATAAATGGCATTGTGTCTGTTAATTCTGAGGTAATGATTTGATAAAAGGTCATCGCTGTAAGGACATTGCCTGCATAGGATGCGTGATTACCGTCGGCACTATGAAGGTTTATACTAGGCATTATTTCTAATACTCGATTCCATACAAAGCCAACAGGCGCTATGCAGCTAGGTTGTTTTTTACTGATTGATAAATGGAGGTCGTAAACCAGCTTTGCTTCTATGGGATCCCCTTTTTGAGGATGCTCTGGAAATAATATGGGGGTTGTTTTTTGTTCTTTAGCAACTGAGAGTAAACGCTCGGTGGCATCGGTCGGGTAGTCAACGGCTCCTGATTGCGAATATTTCTGGCCTTGAAAAATAGCATGACTCCAGTTATTTTCACTTAGTTTATCTATATTAGAGTCTACTTCGGCTATTTCATCTAAAAACCGCCCGCCAACAGTCATTGTTTGTACTGAGCTGTTAGATAGTTGATGTGTAATTATGGTTTCTAATAAAGTACCTAAACTTGAACTATGGCTATTACCGTAAATAATTATTTTGTAATCACCTTGTGGATTGTTATTAGTTACAGGTGGTGATATTAGTGTTTCTTTATTCTCAGCTATTTTAGAGTCATTACCTCCAGAGCCGCATGCAGTTAACGCTAACATTAAAGCTAATGTGAGTAATATTTTAGATGTATATTCGAATGACATTAGACATCCTTTTTTTGTACCAAATTTAAGCACGATTTATGAATACTAGATACTTTATGGTAAAGCTGCAAATTGGCTTTAAAAGTGAATACATAAACTGTGGCTTTTAGCTGTTAATAGAGTGGTTCGTGGGTTAGTGTTTTTGAGCTAATTATATTAGTGGTAATTTAGCCGATGCAGTTAAAGTATTGTAGTTCTTATAAAAAATTACAAAAGACTGGTTAATATAATAAAAAAGGGCAAATATAGCCCTTTTTTAATACACTTAAATTTACTTTTATAAACCTACAGCGCCACTAAGCTTTGCGTGAGCATTGCTTTAATTTGTTTAACTATGTTGGCTTCTGTTTCGGGTTCAAATTGTTGAATACGCGGGGTATGGATATGCCCAGTAGGAATGCTCGAATTTAGCGCGTCACGCAGTCGAATACTACGATACGATATTTCGTTAGACAAATAACCACCCCCGCCGCCATTTACCGCAACACTGTTTTTAAGCGCGCCGTACGAGCCGGCTTTAAAGGTTTTATCGAGTGTAGTTACTTCGCGGTTGTCGATTACTTTATATGGGCCTTTGGCGTTTTGCATGGCGCTTACTGGTAGGCTAAATTTTACAAACTCATTACCAGGTAATGGGCGGCCATTTAACTGGGGTATAACAGGGCTTGTTTGCGTACCGCCGTAGACAATATTGGCGTTATCTGGCGCGGTTACGCTGCGGCGTTTACCAGGAAAGTGCTCTAAATCAAACTCGGTTCTGCCCATGCTAACCGTTACAACCATGTCGACGTTATTAAGTGCGTAGTAAGGGGCAAGGAGTGATTCTATTATACCTTGGTCAAAGTCTTCGTAGCGTACTGGTACCATAACTGTGTTAATTTCGGCGCTAACGCCATTGTAATTAATAACTTGGCCATCGAGTAACAATGCGGCGACCCCAGATGGGTTGCTTTGGTTGATATTTTTGTCGAGTAAAAAAGGGTCAAATCCGGTAAGTATAATTTTTTTATCACTGCCTGATGAAAAAGCTAAATCGGTGCGGCCTCGGCTGCCCTCTTCAAGCATGCTTAGCAGCGTATTTATTTGCGCGTCAGATAGCTCAACGTTAGCTGCGGTTGTACGTATTATTTTGCTTGAAAGCAAGCGCGCCCAGTAAAGTGCTCGGTCGTCGTAATTGTTAGTTTTAATAATGCGTTGCTTAGCGCTTTCCCACAGCTCAAAACTATAGGTTTGAATGAGCTGCTTTGCCTCTTTAAAGTTATTGAGTGCTTTAAACTGTTGCTCAAAGGTGGTTACTTCTTTATTAAAGGCGTTTAACACAGTAGGCATAGCTGTTTGCGCTTTGCTAATGCGCTGTTCTTCAACGGTGAGTGGATTACTTAAAGCTGCGAATGAAGAGGCAATTAAGCTGGTTGCTAGTAATACTTTGATCATGATACTCCTAATTAAGCCGTTGTTATTTGAGTAACTTACTATCCTACTATTAAACAGTGAGGGCAATTATTTAAAGTTGAATTAACTGATATCTGGTACGGATGGGATGTTACATGATTACATTTTGATGAATTTAGCAAAGCGCCGCACTTCTAGCGGGTTATTTCATTTACTATAGATTTAATAAAAAACACGGGAATAAAATAATGGTTTCTAGAAGAGAGCTTTTATTAAGTGCAGGCTCGCTTGCGTTTATTGGCTTATCGCGCAGCGCAATGGGTAACGTTGCTTTACCTGAAGTAACAACAAAGTTACCTGCTTATGGCCCATTAATAGCCGACCCTCAGGCCTTATTAGATTTACCTAAAGGCTTTAGTTATCGGGTTATATCGGCACTTGGCGATAAAATGGATGATGGTTTAGACGTACCCGACCGTGCTGATGGCATGGGTTGTATTGCATTAGATAACGAACGCGTAGCCCTTATACGTAACCATGAGCTACAACCTAAACACATTAATAAAGCATCTGATTTAATTAGTAACCACAAAACCCCTTTAGCCTATGATTCATTTAAAAATGGTGTAGCTTTGCCTGGGGGCACTAGCCATATAATTTATAACTTAAAAGAGCAAAAGCGCGAGCAAGAGTATTTATCGCTGTGTGGCACAATAAGAAACTGCTCAGGCGGTGTAACGCCGTGGGGCAGTTGGCTAACCTGCGAAGAAACCGTTATGGATAAAAGCGATGGCTTGTCTCAATCTCACGGTTACATTTTTGAGGTACCAGCCAGCGCCAAAGGCCTAATTAAGCCAGAGCCATTATATGATATGGGCCGGTTTAATCATGAAGCCGCAGCAATAGACCCACAAACCGGTATTGTTTATTTAACTGAAGATAGAGGCGATAGTTTGTTTTATCGGTTTATTCCTCATCATCGCGATAAGTTAAATAAAGGCGGCACATTGCAAGCTATGGTAATTAAAAACCAGCCTCAGTTTGATAGCCGAAATTGGGATTCACCGGCCATGCCATTACACAGCGACCTTTTAGTTGAATGGATAACGCTCACAAACCCTAAAAGCCCAAATGATGACCTACGTAAGCAAGGTTATAAAAAAGGTGCAGCCTTATTTGCACGAGGAGAGGGAATACATTGGGGTAAAAATGAGCTTTATTTTTGCTGTACTAATGGGGGCAAAAAGCAGTTAGGTCAGGTAATGAAGTACACACCTTCAAAAAACGAAGGCACTGAGTTAGAGCAAAATGAGCCTGGTAAAATACAACTATTTGTAGAAAGTACAAACGAGTCGTTATACAACTTTGGTGATAATTTAACGGTAGCACCTAACGGGCATTTAATTGTATGTGAGGATCAATACACAGACACGGTGAATAACCATTTACGCGGGGTGACACCCAAAGGAGAGGTGTATAACTTTGCTAAATTGCATGCGCAAACAGAGCTTGCTGGGGCGTGTTTTTCACCTGACGGGCAAACCTTGTTTGTAAACGTATACATGCCAACTAAAACGTTGGCTATTACTGGTCCTTGGGATAGTTTTAAGCTTTAAAGTGGTAAAAAATACAAACGCTTAGCATGCCTATACTAGGCGTTTGTATTTTAACAATCCTTGTAGGTTTACCAAATCCGTTAGCAAGCTTTAATCATCCTTGGTGCATTTACTACATCCTTTATGTAATAAGCAACGGGTCCTTGTAGTTTGCACTTCATCCTGTACCTACTTATGTAACGTATCCTTGTATCTTTACTAGTCCTTTAGCTCTTATTAACATTCCTTGTATGGCAAAGTGGGTAATAAATTAATGATTTAGTTTACCTGCAGACGATTCAATGTGTGCACGTACAAACCATTGAAACTGTTCTAAGTCACCTAGCTGGCTGGTGATCATATCCTCTGATACTGGGTCTAATTCAGACAGCGTACCAATGGCTTTGCGGTGGTCGGCGTTTACGCCGCTGTATACTTTGTCTAATGCACCTAAATGCTCTACTACAAAAGCTTTACCTAATGAGTATTCTTCCCATGTGCGGCGATCTACAATTGACTTAGGTGTACCTTGTGGCGTACCGCCTAATGTAGCAATACGCTCTGCGATGGTGTCGGTCATTTCGCGAATAGCATCGACTTGTGGGTCTAACATTTCATGCACACCAATAAAGCTTGGGCCTACTACATTCCAGTGAATATGCTTTAAAGTAAGTTGTAAGTCTAAAAGCGCTACGAGTCGGTTATCGAGTGTTTCAATTGTTTTTTTTGCTGATTCGTTATCCATACCTGGGGCTGTAAATTCAATTGGGTGTTGTGAGTTACTCATAATGTCTCCCGTTGTGTAATTTGTTGTATGTAGCCATTGCTACCATTTAACTTGCAATACATGAAGCAAAGCCTATGCCTACCAAGTTTATTTGTTTAAGCTATTGATATTTAATGTTTTATTTTTACTTGGGTACGTAGGGTTAAAAAGGGAGAGACGTAGAATATGAATTTTATGCACTTATTTTTGTAAATTGTGCACAGTAGTAAAAAGCTGTGGCTGTTTATCGATTGAGTTGAAATTTGTTTATGCTCAATAAGGCATAGTCAGTGTAATACAGCTACCTAAAGTACCTAGCCTTACAATTCATGCCGTTATTAAATTGCCTTTAAAGCTCACCTTAATATTGCATGCGCTACAACCTCTAAATAAAACCCAGTAAATAAGCTAAGCAAGGGTATACAAAATATAAAGGTGCTTATTTATTACCTTCGTAATGATTAATTCAGGTGTTTTATACAGGGCTAACGCTGCTCTTTTAAAGCCGCGCTACTGGGCTTTACTGCTTAGATTTTAAAAATCAGCCTTTGTGCTTATTTAATCTCTTTAGTTGGTGAATGCTCACTGATATACTCCCGCCGCATTTTAATTGGGGTTATGTAAATAAATTATGAATTTTTTAAAAGCACTGTTTACAACATCTATACTGCTTTTGTCTCACTCAGCACTAGCAGAAAATTGGAGCGTCACACAGCTTCACACAAATTTTGGCGATGCCTTAAATCCCTTTACCGGGGAGTCGTCATTTACACGCACCTACACCATAGAGCATGCCTCAGAGCATGACTTAGGTGATAATTACTTTTTTATCGACTTTTTAAACGACAGCCTTAGTGATGGTTTTCAAGATACGGGTATATATGGCGAGTGGTACACAACACTTAGCTTATCAAAAGCCTTTGATACCTCTGTGCGTTATGGTGCAATAAAAGACACAGGTTTAGTGTTTGGTATAAACGCCGGTGAAGAGGGGTTAATGAAATACACCCCAGGCATCAAGCTCAGCTGGGATGCCCCAGGCTTTGATTTTTTAACAACTACTTTTGCAGGTTACATTGATGCCAACGGCGGCGTGGAAAAAGAACAGCTAGCCAAGCAAGACAACAGCATTTTTATAGACCTTGCATGGGGTGCTCCTTTTACACTAGCTAGCCAAGCATTTTATTTTACCGGCCACGTAGAATATATTTCTGGGCGTGATGACGAACTAGGCAATAAAGTTAATGAGTGGTTGCTTGCTCAACCCGCTGTGCATTGGGATGTAGGGCAAAACTTTAATTTAAACCCGCAACAGTTAATGGTAGGGGTAGAGTGGCGCTATTGGTACAACAAGTTAGGGACTAATAAAATAGAAAACCAGCCCTTTTTACATGCTATTTGGGTATTTTAAGCAAAGCTTGCTTTGCTAGGCTGATAAAAAAATAGCGCCTTTTGGCGCTATTTTTAGTCAGTGTGGTTGGAACTTTAAGTGGTTGGTTGTTACTCATAACCACGAGGTTTTTTGGTTTTAATAACTGCAATATAAGCATGCCAACTGGCGTAACTAAGCAAAGGCATAATTACAATAAAGCCCGTGGCGCCGGTAGCAAAACCAACAGCTACCAATACAAATATACAAATTGACCATACCACCATAGCGGCAAAGTTAGTTTTTACAGCGTTCATAGAGCTGATTACAGCGGTCATAATATCTACTCGTCGCTCCATCATTATTTGTGGAGCAAAAGCAGAAAGCGAAAATACAGTCACCAGTAATACCCCTCCTATTATGCTGCCTAACGTTAAAAACGCCGATAACTCTTCAAAGGTGGGATTGGCGTGGCTAGGATATAAAGCATGCACAAGCGCAGCTAAACGCATCCAAGCAATCATGATAACCATTAGCATTATTGCAAAGCCCCATTCGCCTACTGGGTTTCTAAACATCGACTTTATAGAGTGGCTAAGTGTGGGTTTATGGCCTTTTTCAAGCTCCCATGCTACATCGTAAAGGCCTGCCGCAAAGGCTGGGCCTATTAATGCAAACGCCACGGTTGCAGGCAGTATTACTAAATATGTACCTGTAAACATTGCCCAGTAAACAATAGCAACAGGAATAATGGTAAATATTACCCCGTAAATAAGGCTCAATATGGGCGCACGGGTCATGTCTTTAAATGCCAGTGCTAGCCAGTGAAAAGCCGCAAATGTGTTTACCTTATTGCATTCAATGCAGCGGGCAAATTCAGAGTGTTTATTAATCGTATTTGTTGTTGGCATAACAACGCTCCTTAACAAGGTGTCTCTTAAAGGTTTAGAACACATTGGCTTTATTTACAAATTGAACAATATATACGCAATAAAAAATATTTTCGGTCAATTTATGTACTGATTTGTTTTTGTAACTGTTATTGGTGATAAAAATGAAAGGCAAATACAGCGAATAAGTAAAAATTCGTAATTTGGTTAATAAAAAGTTAACATTAAGTGTTTAATGTGATTTTATATTTACAACCAGTCTAACAGGAACAATAAAATGGACGAGATAATAAATAATATTGATGTAAATCAGTATTTGCCGGCAGCAGTAATGTGGGCAACAAATATTCTAATGGCAATTGTTATATTACTAATAGGCTTATGGCTTGCGGGTAAAGTGCGTAATATGATTATTAGTTTATGCCATAAATATACTCACTTTGATGACACGCTGTTTCGCTTTTTAGGCAGTATGGCGCGCTATGTTATTTTAGCGTTTGTATTTATTGCCGTGTTAAACCGCTTTGGTGTGCAAACAGCTTCAATTATTGCGCTATTAGGTGCGGCAGGTTTAGCTATTGGGTTAGCGCTGCAAGGTGCTATGTCTAACTTAGCTGCAGGTGTAATGTTACTTATATTTAGACCTTACAAAGTAAACGACTTTATTGAAGCCGCAGGGCGCTTTGGTAAAGTGACCGAGGTTGATATGTTTACAACTATTTTGCAAACGTTCGATAATCAGCAAGTTATTATCCCAAATAGCCAAATTTGGGGAGCGCAAATTATTAATCATTCGCATCACCCTATTCGTGGCGTAGATATGCACTTTGGTGTGGCATACGATGAAAACACCGACGCTGTTCGCAAAGTTATTGATAGCGTGCTCGAGGCTCATCCACACATACTAAAAGACCCTGCTCCTTTTGTTGAAGTAGAAACACTAAACAACAGCTCGGTAGACTTTTTAGTAAGACCTTTTTGTAAAGGCGAGCACTACTTCGAAATTTTATACACGGTGCCAGAGCTGATTAAAAAAGCCCTTGATGAAAACAATATCGAAATTCCATTCCCACATCGTAAAGTTATTTTAGTTAACGAGAATAAAGATTAAGGCTTAAGCCTAAGAGCACTTTATAAGTGCTCTTTTTTTGTCTGAAAAAGTTACACGCCTGTGTAATTTTTTCTTTTATAAATTACCTCAAATACTACTTTTTTGTCTGTATAGCCCTTTTTTACTAGGTTGGATGGCTGGTCTTTATTTTGCATTTGCATAGTCGCTTTTAGTTTTAAAGCTCATAAAAACTATCGACCCATTAAATCAAATTGTATGAAGGACTAAACATGGCTGAATCATTTAAATACTCAGGCAATAAAGGGCATGGTGGCGAATTACATCAAAAGGCTTCTAATGAATACCCAACGATGACCACCGCGCAAGGGTGCCCTGTTAGCGACGATCAAAACTCATTACGTGCAGGCAAGCGCGGCCCAGGTTTATTAGAAGATCATGTAATGCGCGAAAAGCTGTTTCACTTTGATCACGAACGCATTCCAGAGCGTGTGGTACATGCCAGAGGCTACGGTGCTCATGGTTATTTTGAAACCTACGATACGCTTGAAGATTTAACCTGTGCAGATATTTTTCAGCGCAAAGGTGAAAAAACACCGGTATTTGCACGGTTCTCAACTGTGGCAGGGAATAAAGGGTCTCCCGATTTAGCACGTGATGTTCGCGGGTTTGCTGTTAAATTTTACACCCAAGAAGGAAACTGGGATTTAGTGGGTAACAACATACCTGTATTTTTTATTCAGGATGCGATGAAGTTTCCTGATTTAATTCACTCAGCTAAGGCTGAACCAGACCGTGGTTTTCCGCAAGCGCAAACCGCTCACGATAACTTTTGGGACTTTGTAAGTTTATCGCCTGAGTCAATTCATATGATTATGTGGGCCATGTCAGATAGAGCCATACCGCGCTCTTTACGCTTTATGGAAGGCTTTGGTGTTCATACCTTTAAATTTATTAATGCAAATGGCGATGAAAAATTTGTTAAGTTTCATTGGAAACCAAAAGCCGGTATGCAGTCAGTAGTGTGGAACGAAGCGCTTAAACTTAATGGTGCTGACCCTGATTTTCATCGCAGAGACATGTGGGAATCTATTGGTAAAGGCGACTTCCCAGAGTGGGAGCTAGGTGTACAAGTGTTTGATCAGCAATTTGCTGATGAATTTGAATTTGATGTTTTTGATGCCACCAAGCTTATACCTGAAGAGCAAGTACCAGTAAAAATTGTGGGCCGCATGGTGCTTGACCGTGTAGTTGATAACTTTTTTGCTGAAACAGAGCAAGTCGCTTTTTGTACTCAAAACATTGTACCTGGGCTTGATTTTACACCCGACCCATTACTGCAAGGGCGTAACTTTTCGTATTTAGATACTCAAACCAAACGCTTAGGCGGTCCTAACTTTACGCATATTCCGGTTAATGCGCCTAAATGCCCAATGCGTCATTTTCAACAAGATGGCCACATGGCAATGCATAACCCTAAAGGGCGTGCTAACTACGAGCCAAACTCCTGGAGCGGCGATGAGCATAACCCCCGCGAATGCCCAGTGCATGGCTTTAAAAGCTCAAGCGAGCCAGAAGTAAGCGGTGGAGATAAGCTGCGTTATCGCTCAGAAACATTTAGCGATCACTACAGCCAAGCGCGCCAATTTTACTTAAGCCAAACAGAAGTAGAGCAAGCGCACATTCAATATGCGTTTGTATTTGAGCTTTCAAAAGTAGAGCATGTGCCGATTCGTGAGCGTGTGGTTTCGCACTTATTAAATGTAGACAACACATTAGCGCAAGAAGTTGCAAAAGGCCTGCGCCTGCAAGACATGCCAGAGCCGGCTGAAGCTGCTATGCCAACGCGTAACGATTTACCTGTATCAGATGCGCTAAGTATTTTAAAAAATGCGCCAGATACCTTTAAAGGTCGTAAGTTAGGAATTTTAGTGAGCGATGGCTTTGATGCTGATATTTTTAATTCGGTTACAAATGCCTTAGACGCTGAAGGTGCTAACTACGAAATTGTTGCCGCACAAGTAGGTGGTGCATGTTGCAGTAAAGGTAAGCATGTAGCAGCGGATCAAGTAATCAATGGCGGCCCTTCGGTGCTTTACGATGCGGTGATGGTACTTGCAACGCAAGAGGGCGCTAAGAAGCTTGCTGGTATCCCTGAGGCGAAAGACTTTGTGAGCGATGCGTTCGCGCACATGAAATACATAGGCTACACAAAAGATGCCATGGCATTATTTGAAGCCGCAGGGCTTGATGGTAAAGCCGACGATGGGTGGATAGATTTAAACATGCACTCTGCAGATAAGTTTATTGAAACATTGCGTAATTTAAGATTTTGGCAGCGTTAGAACAAAACGCTTTAGCAAATAAAAACCACACCCTGTAAAGGGTGTGGTTTTTTTATGGCTAACTGGTTATGGTATTAACTCTAAACAGTAACTAATTGGATTTATTATGAAGCTTAAAGGCGCTTGCCACTGTGGCAAAGTAACGTTTAGTGTGAGCTCTAAACACCCTTATCCTTATAACTTATGTTACTGCTCTATTTGTCGTAAAACGGCCGGCAGTGGCGGGTTTGTTATAAACTTGAACGCACAATACAGCACGCTTGAGGTTACAGGGCGTGAGCATATTACTATTTATCATGCCAAAGTGGGTGATAAAACCAGCCCCGCTGAGCGCCATTTTTGTAAACACTGCAGCAGTAACTTGTGGTTATATGATTCGCGATGGCCTGAGCAAGTTCATCCCTTTGCTGGCGCAATAGACAGCGAATTACCCGTACCGCCAGAGCACACCCATTTAATGCTTGCCAGTAAGGCCAATTGGGTTACCCCGCATATCCAAAAGAATGATAAACAGTTTGATGAATACCCCTATGAAAGCATTGCAGCGTGGCACCAACGCTTAAACTTAGAGCAATAATACGCTGGCTAAAGTGCACTGCATCGTACTTAAAAGGGCATAACTCCCAGTAACTGGGTAAAACTTTAATGATTAACAGTGCACTTTGAGGCGTTACTTTGTGTACAGTAATGAAAGTCGGTGTAGTAGTGAGATTACGCAGGCTTTTTATTATATAAAATGTAGTCGTGCATTAGCTTGGTGCTCAAGCGGCCCATTTCAAAAGGGTTTTGCCCTATGTTAGCCGAAGATAGACCCCTGCTTAACACATTGAGCTGTATTTCTTCTGTATCGGCAGAAACAATAATAATGTCTTTATCGGCAATACGTTGCTTAAAAGGCGCTAAGGCATTTACGTAATGAGGGTTAAATTGTGCAAACCCCGCCACAGCTAAAAAAATGGGTGGGTTGTCCATGTTTAATAAATGCATTAACTGCTTTAGTGACTCTTCGCGCTTACCTAAACTAAATAAGGGGCAGCGACTATGTTCGCGCCAGCCGTTTTTACCTGATAGGTGCGCTGTCGCTTGATCAGACAGCGCGTACCTAACCCCAGCAATACGCTTGTTTAAATTAGGGGTTGTATGGTGCCCCGACTACATGCAAAGCGTATTATTTACTTTGTTGGTCAGTTTTTTTACTTGCTCGCCTAGGGCAGCGCCAAAGTCGAAGTTGTTACTGCCAACGTAGGCTAGGCGGTACTGTTGGTGTTTTTCAAGCAGATCAGAATCAAACGTTATAACAGGAATGTTTTTACTTTTAAGCGCCATTAATGAACGAGTGACCAAGTGCTGAGAGTCGGTTGTTGCTACAATTAACCCATCTATTTCTTGATCAACTAACCTATTAATGACCATAGATTGGCTACGAATATCTTGAAAGTCTTTTGGTCCATCGTACTTGCATTCTATTTCAGGGTGCTCATTACTAAAGTGCAAACAGCCTTTAAAGGCTTGCTGATAAAAGGAGTCGTTTTTTGTTTTACCTACAATGGCAATCACAACTTTAGCCACGCTTTGGTGGGCAAATAAAGCACACCAGCTTAAAACTAAATACTTCAGAACTTTATACTTTTTAGCGGCTAGGCTAATTTTAGCTAACATTATAAAAGTCCTAAGCAAATAAAAGTAAGATATATATTACAGCTAGTATAGTTATTGACCACAAATTGGCTAATTTAATTATAGTGACTTAAATGAGTTAACACATTGAAAGAAGTGTTTTTAACCTATAGGCTAAATACATACACCCATAAAAAATAATGGAGAGCGTTATGACTGTTTCAGCAATTCCCAAAGGGTTTAGTTCGGTAACACCGTACTTAATTATAGAAGGTGCTCAGCAAGCTATTTGTTTTTATCGTGATGCATTTAATGCGCAGTTAGTAATGCAAATGCCGCTGCCAGAGGGCGGTATAGCCCATGCTGAAATTATAATTGGCGACTCCCATATTATGATTTCGGACTCATGCCCAGATGAGTCATTTAAAAGCCCCAATGCACTTGGTGGCACACCGGTAAGTTTAATGCTTTACGTAGAAGATGTAGACAGCGTATTTAAAAAGGCAATTGAACTTGGCGCTACAGAAGTACGCCCAGTGCACGACCAGTTTTATGGTGATAGAGCCGGCACCCTACAAGACCCATTCGGGCATATTTGGACCATAGGCACCCATAAAGAAGATTTAAGTGAGCAAGAAATTAACCAACGAATGGCCGACTTAATGTCAAAAGAGCAAGATGCATAAAGCAGCTTGCCCTGCGTTTGAGCTAAATTGTTTACCCTAAATTTATCGCTAAATATTTTATTTCGTCACCGTTTATTTGCGGTAGAAAATAAATATCTTGGTACTTAAAATATTGTTGATCGTTAATCGTGACAGCCTCTGCCGAAATAGGGAGGGTGTCGTAGGTTTGCCCTAAATCATAATTTTTAGCACTGCCTACCTTAATAGCCTGATTAACCACTATTTTAGGCTCATCAACTACTCTATAACCATTATTATCTGCCACGTAATATACATTTTGGTAGGTATAGTAAGTGGTATTATGGCGTTTAAAGTGTGAATAATGCCTTGGTAGTGAGCGTATTCTTAAGCCTCGTGGTGGCTTAACTACGTGGTAGCCTCTTTTTGCTTTTCTGTAGTAAATACCATCACTAAATGTAAACGTAATGCCATTAAATCTGATTGAAGCATTATTGCGCGGTAAATGATTAAAATAATGCCCAGGCCGGTAGGTCACTACGTTGTGGCGATTATGTTTAAAATAATTACGAGTGCGTTGCTGCTGTTTGTAATGGGCAACTTTGCGCTTTTGCTCTTTGCGGTGCTCGCGTTTGGCTTGTTTGCGCTCTTTACGGTCGTTTTTTTTATATTCTATACGCTGTTTTTTGTCATCGCGGCGCTCATCTCGTTTGTATTCGATGCGTTTTGCGCGCTCATTATTAAAACTTTTTGCGTGTTCTCGCTCATTGGGTGCTGCATATGCAGCGCCAGATACTGCACTTATGGCAAATAGAGCAGGGAGTAATTGAGTCAGTTTCATACTAGTGCCTCGTGTATGTTGTTACATAACTGGGTTCAATACTAGCGCTTTAAACTGAATGGTAACTGACATGTAACCGATAACAGGGGCGTGTTTACAGCTTTTTACTAACGTTTACTGTTCTTGACACAAGCCAACGTTTTCTCACATTTTTGACGATTTTAGGAACTTTTATAGGCTATAAGTTGCGTAACTAATTGTTACAGCAAGTGCTTTTAACACTTGCCGTAATTTATAATTAGCCTGAATTTGGATTATAAATCTATCTCGAGCAGCTATTTTCAGTGCTAACCGCGTTGAATTTACTGAAAATCTCTGGATAGAGAATAAACTTAAATATCATCATGGTTCAATATTTTAGTAAATCTCTTAACCAGAGTTCAGGTTAATTAGCGTTTAGGTTTTTCTGGTAAGGCGGCTTTTAATTGCGCCGGTGTTACGTTAAGTGACTTTGCTACAACCGTTAAATCGGCATTAGGGCCGCCGGCTTTTTGCATTGCTTGCATAAGCACTTTTTCGCTAACGCCTAGTTTGTTAGCTGCCTCAGCAAACCCCAGTGGCGACATGCCGCCGCTAGGGCCACCCGCTTTTGGGCCACCGCCATCAGGTGGTTCATGGCGAGTTATTTTAGTGCCTTCAGGTGGCTTAGCGCCTACACCCGCTTGTGCTGTGGTCGTAGAATTATTTTGTGCAACCACGCCTTTTAAGCACTTAGGTAAGTTAGGGAATGTATTACTTGCATGGTAGTGGTAAGTAACTATGCCGCTTTCACCCACGGGGCCTGTGTGGCCATTACAGCTATCAAGCTCGGTTGGGGATGTACCATCAATTTCTTGGCTTCCGTAAATTGGGTAGCCATCAAAGCCATAACCAAATAGGGCGCTTGGCTTTTGCGTTAAATTATTACAGTTGGCGTTTACATGTTCGTGTTTATATACGCTGTCTATATCACTGGCGGTGCCGTGGTAGTGGTACCAACCGCCCGGATCAATATGACCTGCGCAGGTATCAAGCGCGGGTAAATGCCCTGTATGTTGCACACTTGGCGCATCCGAAAAAATAGGCACACCCGCAAGCGCTATACCCATTTTAGATACAGTGCCCAACGCTGTTGATTGCTCAGACATAACAGGGTGCAGTGGTAAAAGGGCGGTAATTTCTACGCTTTCATCTACCGATACATTAATACATGCATGATCAACGGTTGGGCGAATGGTCGCGTTATCAACAATATGCACGTTGCCGTCTTCATCGTAAAAGGTAAAACCTTGCTCGTTAAGCATGGTTAAAAATGCTTTATCTAACCTATATAGCCCCGCATCGGTGCCATCCCAATCCCAAATTCCGCCTACGTCGTCGAGTGTTTCTGGGCAAAAAGGGCCGACTTCAATGTTGTCGGGCTGATATTTTAAAACCACTTGAGCACACTGAGTTTGTAAGCCGTTTTCAAGCGTACACTCAACAGTTTGTGGCAGCTTTACCATGGCTTTAATATTAAATTCATCGGTATTTATAAGCGTGTTTTTAGCGCTTTTAGTTTCTGGGGAGGCTGGTGTACTTTCGCTTTTTATCTGCTCGCCACATGAAGTTAAAAGTACCGTGGCACTAAGCAGGCAAAATGCGAGCTTAGTTTTTGTAGTGTTAACGCTAGGCGCTTTTAAACGACTTCGTTTAATTGTTCTCATACTTACCCCAAAACGATTTATATACGAAGGTTTTAGTATGGCAATAAATTGTGCAAATAAAATGAAAGTTTTAAAAGAGTTATTGATATGTTTGAGATGCATGGCTAGCTTTTAATTAACATTATTGGGAGTTGTTATTAAGTTATTTAATAAACTGACACGATTAAATACGAAGTATAAAAGTACAAGTTAGCAACTGCTGTTTTTACTTGCCCAAGGTTTACCAATAAAGCTCCATATATTTAAAGCGCAAAAAGCACAAACCTAGGTTTGTGCTTTTATATTTTACGGTTAAATAATTATATTTTTTCCCAGTAGGGTTCGTCACCAAAGTAGCCGCTAAAGTAGTCTATAAAGGCCCTTACTTTTGGCGCTAATAAACGCGAACTTGGGTAAACACTCCAAATAGCGGTGTCGGATGCAAGTGGGTAGTCTTGTAAAATTTGTACCAGCTCACCACTTTGTAGTTTTTTATAGGCACACCAGCTCGACATTAGCGTAATACCTAAGCCTTGCACGCACGCATCGCGCACCGCTTCACCGTTATCGGCTTGTAATACGTTATTGGTTTTAATGTTTTGTGTGCCCTCGGGTGTAATAAACGACCACGTAGTTAAACCATGTAAATTAACACAGGTATGATTTTTTAAATCTTGCGGTGTTGTTGGGGTGCCGTGTTTTGCAAGGTAATTAGGCGATGCGCAAATTAAGCGTTTATCGCGGGCAACCTTTCGGGCTATAAGGGTTGAGTCGTTTAATGCGGCGTCGCGTATTGCTATATCAAAACCACCGCCAACCATATCAATAATGCTATCACTTAAGCGTAAATCAATTGTCAGGTCGGGGTATTGCTCAATAAATCCAGCCAATGCAGGAATAATATGCATACGCCCGAACGAAGCAGGGGCGGTAATGCGCAATTTTCCTTGTGGAGTTACACTGCCTATACCTACCGAGGCGCGCGCCATTTCAACATTGGCAAGCACTTCCTCGGCGTGGGGTAAAAAAGCTTGCCCCTCTTCGGTTAGCGATACTTTTCGGGTTGTACGATGAATAAGTTTAACGCCGAGTGTTTCTTCAAGCTTATTCATTTGGGCACTAGAAACCGCAGCCGACAAACCTAACTCCTTGCCAGCTAAGCTAATATTATGTGTTGTTGCGATTCTGACAAACAGATTTAAATGGGCAATGTTCATTATCAAATTTTTCAATAAACTGATTATTTAAACAACTATATTATCAATACTTAGTTGTGTAAATATACTAGCAGCTTATTCATTGTGACTTTTCCTGTGGCGCTTACTATAAGCGTCTTTTTTTCGGTATTTTTCTCGTTTAAATTTTTAAGTTTAGAGTGAGCCTGCCTTATGAGCCGTAATACATCATTACTTTTAAAGTATTTATTTAAGCAGACATGGCCTATGTTGGTTGGCTTGTTTTCTATTATGGGAAGCCAGCTGGTTGATAGTATTTTATTGCTAAGCTAGGCGCTGAGCCGCTCGCTGTAGTTGCCTTTAGTATTGCTATTTTTCAGGTAATTGTGGGAGTACAAGTAGGCTTAGGTATTGCGGCAACTGCGACCATTTCTACTGCACTTGGGGAAAATAAAGTTCACTACGCACGTTACTTAGGTAGTTTAATCGTACTTATTGGCACCGTAATAGTAACGCTATTGTGCTTGGCATTGTGGCTTTTTCAGCAGCCTATAATTTTAGCGCTGGGTGCAACGCCTTCGTTATTTAATTTAACCGAGCTTTACTGGTTGCCTTGGCTAATAAGCTGCTGGCTTGGAGCGCTTCTTTATTTTGGTTACAGCATTTGCCGTGCCCATAACGAAACCTTATTGCCTGGGCGAATTATGGTGCTAACCAGTGTGTTAAATATAGCGCTCGATCCATTGTTTATGTTTACCTTTGATATGGGTTTAGCGGGTGCTGCATGGGCAAGCTGTGTTGCTTTTGCAATAGGCTTAGCAGTGGTGTTTTACACGCTTATTAAACGAGAACTTGTAACCTTTGATGTTTTAAAAAACCGCACCGAGCAGGCAATAAAAGCCATTGCAAAAATGATGGCGCCGGCTTTACTTTCACAGTTTATTCCGCCTATTTCAGCCATGATAGTAACGGCATTGATTGCCGCGTATGGTGGGTTTGCTGTAGCAGCTTGGGGGCTTGCAAACCGTATTGAATATATTGCGATTATTTTAATTTTAGCGCTTACCATGGCGCTGCCCCCATTGTTGGAAATTTAAAAGGGCGGGGCGAGCTTAGGCAAATATTAAGCGTAGTAAAACTTGCGTGCGGTTTTGTAATTGGCATACAAATTTTATTAGCGGTTATTATGCTAGGTGTGGCTAACCCGCTTGCAAATGCGCTTAGCAATAATAGTGAAATAGTAGCTAACCTAACAGATTACTTTGCATTTGTGCCCCTGAGCTATGCGGCTTTGGGTGTATGTATGATCACGGTATCGGTATGTAACGCGCTGGGGTTTGCGACCACGGCCTTATTTATCTCCATATTGCGGCTATTTATGTGTTACTTACCACTACTTTGGTTAGGCTCGCATTTTTACGGTTTAACAGGGTTATTTATCGGTATGGCATGCGGTAATACCTTGTCGGGTATTGTGGGTTGGCAGCTTTTTAAGCAGCAATATAAGCGGTTAACAACACACGTTAGCGTGCGCTCAATCACTGTTTAATTATCAATATATTAAAGAAAGTTATTCCACTTAAATTGCAATTATCAAAATAGTTAAATGCAATTAGTATGCACCTCATTGAATCATTGCTTAATCTAGTGCAGCTAAATTTGCTGTGTTTAGGTCAAGCAATTGCAATAAAAATAGAGCTGCTTGAGGTGAATAACATGAAACTTTATAAATTATTTTTAATAGCTATAACGCTATACGCAGGCGCTGCAACGGCTGCACAAGATTACTTTTCGATGAGCTATATTCAAGGTGAAGGAGACGTGCGAGGGATTAAGGTGGCTTATCAATATGCCTTAGATTACCAAATAGAAGGCTTTGAAGAGCTAGAGATTTACCTAGAAGCCAATGCCAACTTTTTTGAATACGATGGCCCAAAACGCTACGACGCTAATTTAGGCTTATCGCTTTCGCCTGTTATTTTTTATCCTATTGGCAGTATTGCTGGGAACCGCGTTTTTGCCGAGTTTGGTATTGGTTTAAGCTTATTAGATGACACCAAATTTGCGGGAAAAAACATAAGCACACATTACCAGTTTGAAGACCGCCTAGGCATTGCCATGAAATTTGGTGAGGCTGAGCAACATAGCGTGTCACTTAAGTATTTTCATTATTCAAACGCTGGTATTAAAAAGCCCAACCCAGGCCTCGATTTTATATCGCTAAGCTACTCACGCGCACTTTAGTGAGTAGCTTACTATTTATAATATGCGTAAAAATGCCACTAGGTCTGCTTTTTCTTGCTTGGTTAAATTAAGCTTTATAAGCAGGTCGGTGGTTTTAGGGAAGTGTGGGTCGTTTAGTTGGTTTTTTCGTGGTCTTGGTCTAGCCCCGCCATGGTTATACATACTCACGATGCCTGTTAAATCTTCAAATAACCCGTTATGCATCCATGGAAAACTTATTGCTAAACCTAGTAATGAAGGAGTTCTAAATTGTCCTATATGATCAGGGTTATTTGTGGCATCAAAGCGGCCCTTATCTTCAAAGTGTCGGCCGTAGTAATGGAGTCCAGTGTTGTGAAATTTGTTATCACTTAGTAGGGGGCCATTATGGCATGTCATACATTTAGCTTTAGTTCTAAATAAATGTAGGCCGTTTAGTTCATTATCAGATAGTTGCATTACAGCTTTCTTCGGACTGCTTTTTACTCTTAAAATAAAAAGTTTAAAGCGAGTATTTGGCGCTGCTAATGTGCGCTCAAACGCGACTAAGGCTTTTGCCATTTGCTCAGTGGTTAACGTGCTGCTATTAAAAGCGCTTTTATTAAATGCACGGTAACTCTTATCTTTATTTACTCGGGCTAAGGCTATTTTTGGATCTAAGTCCATTTCAATCGGGTTTTCTATTGGCATAAGTGCTTGCTGCTCAGCGGTGCTTGCGCGTCCATCCCAAAAAAAATGTTGCCATTGATCAATACCAAAAATTGCGGGGGTGTTACGCGTGCCTATTTGCTCGTCAATGCCTATGGCAGTTGTACGGCCATCATGAAAGCCTTTGTCGCGTTCATGGCAGGTGGCGCAGCTAACGGTATTATTACGTGAAAGCTGCACATCATGAAAAAGCTTATCGCCTAGTGCAACATGCTCCGGTTTAGGCGATGCTACAGGCAAAAGCGACATGGGCTCAACGCTTCTTCCGTCACTGGTTTGAATAGCAGGCCAATGAGCTTGGCCTTTACTATACAAAGCACGTAAGTCTTTATTGTTTAAAGCTTTAGAATCAGCCGTAAATAAGAATACAGCAAGGGCTACAAAAATAACTTTAATCATATTTGTAGCTCAGCCCTAACCAAAATACTCGACCAGGCTCAATACCTGATGCGCCCTCTGCTACTGTATACGTTCTCGTATTTAATAAATTAGAAATATCAGCACGTAACTCTAAGCTTTGGTTGCTGGTCAGTTTATGTTTGTATTTTAAACTTAGGTTTAGCATTGTTCTAGCACGTATAGTCTGTTCCTGATAAACATCAAATAGAGTGGAAACAACTGGACAGCTAGCACAGACATCTTCTATATCTATACTTTCGCTTCCTCCTGTACTTACAGCTGTATCGTAGCTACCTGAATATGAGATATTTAATCCAGTGCTAAATGAATCGACCCAATCTACGTTCCAGCCTAAGGCTGCTGTGATAGGTGCTCCAAAATTAGTTCGTATCTGAGATAGTTGACTCAATGTGACCAGTGAACCTTCATCTTTTGCATTAACATAGTAAACTAGTTCATCGAGTGGGGTGTTATCTACGGTTGCATTATAATTGTCATTTGATATTTCGTTTTCGGCATACGATGTATTTGCCCATACAGAATGGGCACCAAATTGAGCGCTCCATGCTAGTGAAATACGTTCTGAACTTCCCGTTCCTTCATTACTAATATCAATATAAGTGTACCCATCAAGATCTGTTTCGTCTGAGGTTGTGCGAGAGAACTGCTGATGTTTTTTTCGCTTTACGTATTTTAAAGAAATATTACCAATTGTCTCAAATGCGTGAGCGATACCCAGTGCAAATTCATCATCGTAAGGGGTATCAACGTCATTAAAACGATATTTAAAGCTGCCAGTGTAATTTGAATCTAACCAGTTTTGTAAGTAGCCACTTTCGATAGGCCTATATTGTAGATAAGAAAACTGTTGTTGTTCTTTAATTTTATAACTGATAATAGCGGAGTCGTAATATCGGCTTAGGCCGGCACTAATAATGGTTTTTTTATTATCAAATACGTCGTACCCTATTGAAATTCGCGGTGCTACATCATGGTTTTGTAAAAAGTCATCATAGCTGTAGCGCATACCTAAATTCACATCCAGTTTGCCGTAGTTAATATGGTCGGTAACGTAGAGTGCGTTGCGATTTAAATTTACATCTATGTATTCAGCAGGGCTAACAGTTCGGCCATTAAAAAATTGCGCTGTAGTAGTTATATTATTACTGTATGCGGTGACGTGTTCCGAGTTGTTAAAGTCAATCTCACCGCCTAATTGCTCAGCTAATTTTTCTATAGGGATGAGGGTTTCGAGTGCTTGACAATCAAGTGAATAACCACTGCAATTAAGTGGTGTACTAGCACTAGACCATATAACAGGCGAACTGTAGTTATAGCCATCTTGAAAGCGCTCACGTTCTATTTGCTGATATTTAATTTCTGCACCAGCCACAACTGAGTGGGTTAACCCTAAAAATTTAAAAGTGTCTAGATTAAATGTATTTTTCCAATTGGTGGTGAATTGGCGGTTATCTAACGCGCCATAACCACCTTGGCGTGAAAAGCGTTCGTCTGCATCGCCTTGGTTAGCGTATTGTCCCCAGTCTTTTCCTTTTGTTTGTAGCCAATTATAAAAATGCGCTGGGCCATCTCGGCTACTATCACTTATGTTAAAGCTTAAATTACTTGCCCATGTTACATATTTAAAATCTTGCTTTAATTGTATTGCGCTACCATATGCGCCACCTTCTAACTGATAGTCACTATCAAGTGCATCAGTAATAAAACCATTCACCTCGTAGGGAGAATAGATCATACTTATCGTAAAATTATCAACCCAGCCGTTCTTATAACCATATTTAAATATAGCGTTAATGTTACGGCGGCTTTGGGTTTTTGTTTGCCCCAGTGATAAGTCACTTATATCACTGTTAAGGTAATTTAAACTAAACATCACACCGTGGCGTTTATTAAGTTGCTTTTTACCGCTCAATGAATAGCTTATTTTTTCGTATACTGGAGCCTCTAATTCTGCTTCATCTGTACTACTTTGCTCAGTTTCATTGTCGGCTTGAATATAATGATAATCAGCCCAATCACTGTGATTCCCGCGTACAGTAAAACTAAAACTATCTTTGCCAAACGTTTCTTTTGTTTTGGTATCAACCACACCGCCAGAAAAGCCACCAAACTCAGCCGGAATGTTATGGTCATAAACAGTAATAGACTCAACTACATCAGAGTTTACATTCATGCTTTGCACACCGCCTGACACGTCATTACTTGATGATGTTAAGCGGCTACTACTGGCGGGATCAATACGATTATTGTAGTTCATACCATCAAGTGAAAAACCTGTTTGCCAAGGCTGGGCACCTGAGATGGATATTTCTGGCGCACTTATCTCTGCTAAGCTTTCAATGCTTAATGCCTCATTGCTTAATTGTACGCCTGGTAAAAGTGCAATTAGCTCATTTATGTCGCCATTCCCTTTGGCTGTTGCATCAATAAAACTGCGGTCTAAATACGAACGACCAATAACTTCAGGAACTTCTATCCCTATAAATTGGCCTTTAACTTCAATGTGTTCGATAGCTTCACATAAACTTTTTTTTTCATCAGTGAGTGTGCTGCAATCTTCAGGTGGGGGAGGGGTCTGTTTTTGCTCGGTCGCACCATATGAATTATGGGCAAGCAAAAACAGACACGCATAAATATAACGTGTCTGCATTGTTTTCTCTTATTTAGTTGCCAATTGGAGTGCTGTCTTCGCTATCAGCAATACCATCGTTGTCAGCATCTTCATCGGCTGTTAAACCCGAAGCGGCAATATCTTCATCAGTTACATTTGCTAAGAAGAAGTTTGGAAGCCCGTCGTTATCAGTATCAACACTGGCAACACGGTTATCTCTAAAGTCATCTTTGCTTGCAATTAATTCAGCCATTGTGGTGTAAAGGTCAAGTTGGTCGGCTTCACCGTTCACATCATTAGTGACAAGCGCTGTTGCTTGCTCGTATTCGTCAAGTAAGGTATGTGCTTCGACTAAATCTTCCATAGCTTCAATAATGACAGTATCGGCTTGCGCTAAAATAAGCGTTTCAATATCAGCGAGAAGTGCTGAGGTTTGTGTTTTCACACTACTGTAAGTGCTGGCAAAGTCAGTAATACTGCCGGCATTAGCCCCCATGCTAGAAAGCATGCTGTAACGTTCCCAAAAGCCAGTTGTTGGAGCACTAAGTGAGACCGTTTCTTTTTTAAGGGCTTCAAGTATATCCAGCAATTGGTCGCTTGTTAACGTGCTTAAATTTTCGTTTACTTCAGCTATCGCACTATTAAATGTAGTTAAGGCTAAATCAGTAAAACCAGCATCGACTAAATAACCTAATGTTTCTAAGCTGTACTCAAACCGATCTTCAATGTCATCTAATACACTAATTTTACTTAGTAATTGCGTATTTACTGCGGCAATCTCGTCAGTCAAACCACCGCGGTCAAGTGATACCATTACATTGTTATGAACAGTAATTGCAGAAGTGTCAGTTAAAGTTCGTAATGTGCCTGTATTTAGTTTATTTAACATGGTTAAACAGCGATTTGCGGCAGCAGCAGAATCTGCGCCAATTTCTTCGCTAATACTAACCAGTAAACCACATCCATTAGAACCCGCTAAGAAAGAAGCAGATGACTCTGCACTTATGTACTCGTCAGATGAAATAAACTCACCAGCATAAGTTAATACGTCTTTAGCCTGTTCTGTAAAGCCAAACTGATGAAGAACTTGTGCTGTTCCCGCGTTATTTGATGTTTTGGTTAGACTTCTAAAAAACTCATTATAATCACTTTCCTCTGTAAAATAGGTGAAGGCTTCAGCCGTTGCATCAGCTACAGATGAACCCGCTATAATGCATTTAGTTATACTAAAACTGTACATAATTTGTTTAGCACCACTGATATCAAAATCAGATGAAAGTAAGGCAAACGCAGGGTTTTCTTCGAGGTCATAAAGGCCTTCTAGTAATCCGGCTAGAGTTTGTAGTGGATAGGTATAAGTACCTAAATTGGCCTCAGAGTATTCTGAAGCAGCAAAGTCATAGTTGCTATCTATGCCCGTTACACCATAAAACGACAGCGCTAGGTTTACGTATTCACGGGCTAGTTCAAGCGAGTTGGCTCGAAATAAAACCTCAGCTGCCCATGCAGTATAAAGAGCTCTTAGTTTCTCTACTCTTTCACCCGCATACTCGCCACTACCACCTTGAATTTGGTAACCTGTGTTACTTGAAATATTTACTAGTGCAGTAGCAAAAGTTTGTGCTGTGAGTTGATTGGCATCAGTTGGGTTTGCAGCATATACATCTAATGCACCTTCGGCTGCATTTTTAAATGCTGTTTGAAAGTAACCATATGTTGTTGAATATTGCTCTTCACGTACTATCTCTGCATAACTGTTAATAGTTTCCAGCAGTGTTTCTGCTTCATCGGTTTGACCAACATCCATATAATCATTTACTAAACCAAGTAACCAGGCTGCATCGTTACGGTTGATGTTTTCAAACCCTTTTTCAGCTAAATATTGGTTGTAAGCAGCTAAGGCGCGTGAGCGATATTGTGCACCTTGCTCTATTTCATTGATGCTATCTAACGCAACACCTACATCTCTTAGGCCTCCAGCAAGAGCTGTTTGCTCGTTAATGAGTAATAAATAGTCTTCGGCTGTATCTAAAAACCCAGCACGTGCATACGCCGCTGCTTGAACTTGGTATACGGTATAACGTGAAATTTCATCGTTAATGCTTTCGTTTACAATATCGGCTTGTTTTAAGTGTGATTTACTAGAGCTGTAGTAAAAATTACGTTTGTCTTCATTTGTTACATAAGAAGGGCTTAGTGTAATACTGGCCGTAATTGGTTCATCAATTACGCCATCCGTATAGCTTATTACGAATGCTTCATTAACTGAACTTAATGTTTGCGCTTCAAAGATAAACTCGCCCGTGCTTTCGTTTATTGTAATTACACCACTTTCAGGGGAGGTTACCAGCGTAAATGTTATTTCATCTCCATCGGCATCAACTACATTAATAGTCCCCTCTGTTGTTGATGATGAGGTAACAAATACGTTTGTTGTTTGTAATACCGGCGTATCATTAACATTTTCGACCGTAAAGTTTAGCGTTACATTTGAACTAAGAGAACCATCGCTAGCTGAAATTGAAGCACTATCGCTACCAAAAAAATCGGCGTTAGGCGTATACGTAAACTCACCATTTGCTTCTATCGCTATCGTCCCATTACTTGGCGCGTTTGCTAATGTGTAGCTAAGTGCCTCGTCGTCGGTGGCTGTTACTTGGCCTGAAAAAGTGGTGTCTTCGTTTACAGTAAAACTTAAATTAGGTTGAGAAAACTGTGGAGCAGCATTACCAGAGCCCCCGCCACAACCAGCCAACGCAAGCGCGCATAATATTGGGGTAAATTTAATTAGCTTGTTCATTATTGTTAATATTAAAAGTTAATGATGTTGCGAATGATAATGCATATCAATTAGATTTTAAAGTGTGTAAAGTATTTGTCATATTAATAGTGAGTATCCACAAAGTACTTATAAGGCAGCTAAAACACAAAACCCTGCTATTAACAGGGCTTTATTGTGAGTAAAAATGAGATTAGTAAAGAGGGGGATGGTTATTAGGGGCTGTTGATCTTTGTAGTACATATATCAATCAGCCCACATTGGTAGCCACATCATAGTAAATGCTAAAGCGAGCATTGAATGATAATTTCGTTCAAGCTTTTCATACCGCGTGGCTATC
>NZ_JAQREZ010000047.1:0-34281 GCF_028598715.1 Pseudoalteromonas sp. GABNS16E | reverse complement strand
GCTAACTTATTACGCACTTCCGACGAGGCGGGAAGATAGATTTTACCCTCGAAGGGTCAAACCCAAACCAAGTAAATACCCCACCAAAAAGAAAAATACCAGTCAGCTTAACTGACTGGCATTAGCTTTATGCCTCTTTATTACTTATTATGTACTTAATTTAGCGAGTGCTTGTTGAATAGTGGTTTCTAGCTTTTCTGGTTTTGTAAAAGGCGCATAGCGCTTGATAGGTGTACCATCGGGCGCTATCAAAAACTTGGTGAAGTTCCACTTTATTTTTCGTGTTAAAAAGCCGGGTAAGGCCGATTTTAAATACCTAAATACAGGGTGGCCGTGACGACCGTTTACATCAATCTTAGCGGCCATTAAAAAGCTTACCCCGTAATTAATTAAACAGCCTTGTTGTATTTGCGTCGCGTCGCCTGGCTCTTGCTGACCAAATTGATTACATGGAAAACCAATAATAACCAATCCGCTTTTCGCGTACTTACTATGAAGAGTTTGTAGCGACTCGTACTGCTTAGTAAAACCACATTCACTTGCGGTATTAACAATAAGCACAACCTTGCCTTCAAAGTCGCTAAAGTTAATTGTTTTACCGTCTAACGCAGTAGCCGTTAATTGATGAAATTCATGCATGATGGGTGCTTTTTTATTGTTGTTAGCAACATTCTACCCGCTGTAGCGCTTTACTAAAAGTATAAAATTTAGGCTTGTTAATACCGCGCTTAACTATGCGCTAATGGGTTGGCTGTTATTTAATTTAAAATTAAAAATAACCCCATACTGGCAAGCGTTGTGTAATAAATATTATGTGTTTTATAGGCAACAATAATGGCAACGATAGCTGCGCTTAAATAAGGGTTATGCCAGTTTAGGTTGAGCCCGTCTTCATTTATAAAAATAATGGGTACCCAAATAGCGGTTAGTACAGCGGGGGCGCTAAAGCTTAAAAACTGCTGCATTTTAGGGCCCACTTTAAAACCAAGGCGTTGATGTAAAAATAAGTAACGAGTAAAAAAGGTAATACACGCCATTAATAATATAGTGAGCATCATAATGGGTTGTCCTTTTTTTGTGTAAGCCTTGCAGTAAAGTAGCCTGCGCTCATTGCAAGTAGAGCAGCACAAACCAACCACAACTCAAACCCCGTGCTTTTTAAAACTGTGGCGCTAATACCCGCAACAATCACGGTAACCAGCGAGGCTAAATTTTTTATGCCCGGTACCACAAGCGCAATAAATGTAGCTGCAATAGCAAAGTCGAGCCCTAAATTTGTTAAATCAGGGAGCACACTTCCTGCAACTATGCCTATGAGTGTCCAAAGGTTCCATGCAATATAAAAACTAAAACCCGCGCTTAAAGCGTATATTAGGCGCGCTTTTGTTTTATAGGCTTTGCGGTGATGTGAAAAGGCAAACAGCTCGTCGGTTAGTACAAAACTTATTGGTAAGCGCCACCGTAATGGCTGTGAAATAACTTTATGGCGTACGGCTAACCCGTATAAAAAATGCCGAGAGCTAATAATAAATGTAGTAAATAGAATAGTCAGTAAAGGGGTGTTACCGGCCATTAGTTCAATTGCAACTAATTGGGCTGAACCCGCGAATACAAGTAAAGACATTGCTTGTGTTTCAAAGGCACTAAAGCCATTTTGAATCGCTAAAGAGCCACATAATATTCCCCAAGGAACGACCGCCAGGCAAAGCGGGAGCATATCAAAAAAACCTTTTAATACTGCGCGTTTAGTTATATTCATTAATACAAGTAAGTAATAAGTTTGTGCGTTTAGTGTGCCATAAATAGCGCTTTATGTAATATCATTAATGCAGCGGTAGTAAAACTTTGGAATAATGGCTTTAGTATCAAAATAATGTGTCAGAGCCTGGCAACAAGTTGAGGATGTATATGCAAAGTATAAAAGTATGGGATGGCTTTATAAGAAGCTTTCATTGGTTATTAGTGATTAATATTGCTGTGCTTTACTTTAGCATTGACGAGGGCATGATTGAGCTTCATTTTGTGGCTGGCTTTTTCGCAATCGCATTAATAGTGACCCGTTTAGTTTGGGGGCTGGTGGGCAGTAAAACGGCAAAGTTAAGCGCGTTACTGCACTCGCCAATAGCAGTATTTAAAGAGTTTAAAAATCCTAGTAAAGGGGTGGGTCATTCGGCGCCAGGTAGCTACATGGTTTTGTTGTTTTTTGTACTTATTATAGTGCAGTTAGTGACCGGGCTAATGAGCAGTGATGGCATTTTGACTGATGGGCCTTTGGTTGAGTATGTGTCGAGCTCAACGGTTGATTTTGCAAATTGGCTGCACCGCCTTAATTTCGATATTTTATTTTATGCCATTTGCCTGCATGTTACTGCCATTGTTGTGTATAAAATAAAAGGAAAACCACTTGTCAAAGCAATGATCACCGGAAAACAGGCTAACAGCGAGCAAGCCACTCAAACTAATATAGATAACACGAAAGCTCCTTGGTTGGCGTGGGCTATTTTTGTTGGATTGTTAGTGCTACTGGCTGTTACGTGGGGCAAAGAACCACTTAGTTATTTGCTAAGTTAATAGCTAACAAAAAAACAAAACGGCGCATAAAGCGCCGTTTTAGTGTGCATTGTTTTAATTGTAATTAGTCTTTAAATTGCTTGTGGCAATCTTTACAGCCTTTGGCCCATGCGCCAAATGCTTTACCAATTACCGCCTTATCGCCAGATTGAGCTGCTAAAGCTAGCTTATCTGCATTGGCAGCAAAGGCATTGGCTTTTTTAACAAAGGTTGCATTATCAGACCATACATCAGCTAATGCTGCTGTATCACCTTTATCAGTGCCTTCGTAAAACGCTTCCCATGGCATTTTAGATAGGGCTGCTGCGTTATTAGCGCGCATTTTAAATTGCTCTGCATCAAAAGGAATTTTACCTTTTAGCATTGCGCCCATATCGCTAATTTGCACTGAAATCATAGAAAACGCAGCTTGACGGTATTCAATAGCATCACTTGGCTCTTTAAATGCAGTATTTGCAGATACGCTAAGTGTACATGTTGCTAAAGCAACCCCTGCTAAAAATTGTTTTAATTTCATGTTTTGCCCCTGTAAGAAATTATATCTACTAATTAGACATCTTGAATCGATTACTTATTTTATTCAAGTGAAACTTTAATGTCTCATAGCTTGTTTTCTGAATATATCATTACAGCTTGTCAGTTTATTGTTAATGACTGTAAACAGCGCGTTGTTATTAAGTGCCCTGTTGTGTACCTTGAGTCATCATAAAAATAATTAACGAAGGAAGTTTATGAAGCATAATATTTTTAAAATGTCGGCACTTTCTGCCGCAGTAGTTATGACGCTAGCAGGGTGTGGTGGCAGCGACAATGACAATAATAGCCAAGTTGCTGTAGTAACTGATGTTGCACCAAAAGCAAGCGATGTAGCCGTTGCTGGTTTAAAGCAATGGGTACCTGTAACTGCTGAGTTTAATGCAAGTGATAACGATGGCGATACACTTAGTTATACATTTACTGAAAATGGTGAAGCGGTTGAAGCGCAAGATGGCGTATATACTTTTAGCCATGGCTTACTAACAGTTGAAGGCGATACCTTTACTTACGTTCCTGTTTCAGGCGAAGACGCGGTAATTGATTACACCGCTAATGCAAATGGTAAATCGGCGTCTGCGCAATTAACAATTAGTGATATTGCGTCAGATCCTTTGGCTAATCAGCAATGGCACCTACGTAACACAGGTCAAAAGTCGTATGCTTTAAGCGATGAAATGAAACAAGGCCTAATTGATTTATATGTCAACCAATTAGGTTACAGCGAAGAAGAAGCGCAAACTATTTTTGACGAGGATTTTGCTGAATCAGAAGCAGAAGAATTGGTTGCTGGCGAAGATATGAACGTAGCAGCTGCGTATGCTCAAGGTGTTACAGGTGCTGGCGTAACGGCGGTTGTTGTTGACTCTGGTATGGAAATTCGTCACGAAGACTTAGTTGATAACGTTTTACCAAACCGTTCTTTAAATTTAGATGTTGATGTGTTGGATCGCACCGACCCTACAAGTCTGTCAAACAGTGGCGACCACGGTACCAGTGTTGCAGGCTTAATTGCAGCGAAAGGTTGGAATGGTAAGGGTGGGCGCGGTGTTGCACCAGATGCTGGTCTAATTGGCATGAACTACCTAGGTGGCGATAAAATTGAGCAAACTGATTTACTCGCGCATGGTTTCCCAGGTAGCGGCATTAGCACGTCAGAAAATATTTCTGCGTTTAACCGCAGCTACGGTATTACCTTCCCAACGTTTATTGGCTACTCAGAGCTAGATGAAGCTATCGAGTCATACCCTAACCTTAACCTTCGTGATGGTAAAGGTGCCCTAAACATGAAATCGAGCGGTAACTCGTTTGTAGATGGTAGCGGTGAAGGGTCATTATGTGCTGATAACGGCGCAAATGAGCTAGGCCTTACTTGTTATAACGGCGCGTTTGAGCCAAGCCAAGGTCATCCATATTACTTAAGCGTTGCAGCTGTAAATGCTGATGGTACGCATACAAGCTACTCAAGCGGTGGTGCTAACTTAATGGTTTCAGCCCCTGCGGGTGAATACGGGCGCTGGGCACCTGCCATGGTAACAACTGACCAAATGACCTGTATTAACGGGTACTCAGGCTTTAATGGTAGCTCGATTACGGCATGGGCTGCAGCATATGGCGAAGACTTTGCTGCATCGCAATACCCATTCAACTACCCAGGACATGAAGATAACGCTAGCTGTAACTATACCTCTACGTTTAATGGTACTTCTTCGGCAGCACCTAATGCGTCAGGTGTAGTATCACTGATTTTATCAGCTAATTCAGAGCTAACATGGCGCGATGTTCGTCATATCTTAGCTACTACAAGCACAGTTAACGATGCAGAAGATGAAGTTGTAACGCTTAGCGTTGGTGAAGGTGAATTTGTAGCGCATGACGGCTGGGTTGAAAATGCAGCAGGTTATAACTTTAATAACTTATACGGTTTTGGACGTGTAGATGCTGGTGCTGCAGTTGCGATGGCAAAAGAGTACGACGTAGCATTAGGTGAGCAAGTTATTACAGATTGGAGTGGTGTTGGCTCTGTTGTTGAAGAAGATGCCCTTACGCTAGAAATCCCAGATAACAGTGCCGCGGGTGTTACACAGCAAATCACTGTTGAAGAAGAGCTAAACATTGAAGCAATGCAGTTTAAGTTTGATGTGAGCAATACTGAAATGGGCTTTGGTTTAGCGGATGGTACGCAAACCTCTGCTGGTACCGATTTAGCAATTGAAGTGACGTCTCCATCAGGCACGCGCAGTGTATTACTAGCGTCTAAGCAAGCTCTATTTTACCCAGCTTATAGCTTTACTAACGGTTGGAACACAGGCTATGTTTTAAAAGATGCGGTACTACTGTCTAATGCTTTCTATGGCGAGACAACAAAAGGTACTTGGACTATTCGTGTTCTTGATGCTGCAGCAGATAGCTTTGCATTCAGCGATGGCGGGGATAACGGACTTGGTGCCGTAGGTATTTCAAATAACCGTGCCGCAAGCGTTTTAGAAGGCGTTTCGTTGAGAGCATTTGGTCACGCAGGTCAAGAGTAAGGAATATAGATATGAAAATGAATAAATTAGTTATTTTAGGTGCTGCTGCGTGTATTTCTCTAAGTGCAACAGCGAGTTCATTAGCAGATAAAGAGCTGCAACTTCCAAAAAAGCCGGTAAATAGTGTGAAATACAGCAAAACCGACTTTGGCTCTTACGTTGTAGAAAAAAACTTACGTTTAGTACCAACAAGTGTTGCTGCTGATGAGTATGTTGTTTCTACCAAAGGTGAGATGGCGGTTGTTGAGTCTTCTGAGGCTTCATCGTTAGTAACAAAAGGTACACTGGTACGTAATGTCCTAACAAACAACTTAACGTCGCTTTCTGGCAATATTACTGTTTTGCTTAAAGATGGCATGAACGCAACAGAGGTAGCTCAGCTGTCTGGCTTAAAGGTAGTGTCTGTTTTCCCAGGTACTAAAATAGCGGTTTTAGCTGTTAATGATGGCCAAGATATTTTAGCTGCTGCGGAGCAGTTAAAGTCATCTGATTATACTAAAGAAGCGCGAATTGAAGTGTTAGAGACTATTTATACTGCACAATAAAATTAAAATGTTGTGATAAAAGCCCGAGAAAATCTCGGGCTTTTTTATTGCTAATCGTTAATATCAGCAAATATCATCCCTCGGCGCATACTACGTGTGGCCAAAAACACCTCGCCAAGTAACGACATAAAACCACATATTAATAAGGCCATTGCAGCCACAAAACAGCTGGCAATTGTCACCCCTAAATTAATAGACTGAATGTGTGATAAAAACAGCAGCATAACCACAGCGCATACTAGCAAGGCGCTTAGCACGCTCATACTAAAAGCAATGTGAATACATCGAGAGCGCTTTAATAGGGCTCGCAGCTCTGTGGCTAGGGTTTTATTAAAGTCTTCATCGGTGCTTACCTTGAGTTTTCGCTCAAGTTGTCTCGCACGGTCAGTAATGCGGGCTAAACGATTAGATAAAACCCCGAGCGTGGCAGCAATACCCGTAATTAAAAAGACAGGGGCGACGGCAGTCTGAATTACTTTAGCCATGGTTAAAATATTTATAACGTCGTTACTCATTCATTTTCCATAAAGAAGTTAGGTTTTGTTTACAATGATTTACAAATTACAGAAAGAGAAAAACTTATTTAAAATTAGTTTGTTGTGATGTTTTTGCGATGCTATTCCTGCAGTTTTGTAATCCACTTGTAATTGAGTTGTTGCTAGCCTGAGGGCTGTAGTTCTATATTAAAATTACAATTCTAATCACATTGAATTGAGTAAATACAATAATATAAAACTCACTCCAGGGGAAATAATGTCTAATATAACACTGAAAAGAACCGCTATTTCATCAGCTATAGGTTTAGCTATGATGTCATACGGTGCAGCCGCCGCACCTGATTTATCTAAAGGATATGTCCCAGAAACATCAAGTGTAAAAACATACTCTCAAGATAAAACCATTTCTACTAAAGCACGCTATATTATCCAGCTTGAAGACGAGCCGCTAGCAACCTACAAAGGCGGCATTGCAGGGCTTGAAGCAACCTCTGCAGCAGTAACTGGGGATAGTAAAGTTAATCTATCTTCAGCACCTGCGTTAAAGTACAGCAGCTACTTAAAAGCAAAACAAAAAAGTGTAGCGCAAGTAGCCGCATCTGTTAGCGGTGGCTCAGTTTCACATTCATTTAGTACGTTATTCAACGGTATCGTGGTAGAAGGTGAGCAAGGTCAACGTGAAAAACTCGCTAAACTTGCGGGTGTAAAAAAAGTATTTTTAGATACTGAGTACCACACATTAATGGATGCTTCTATTGATGTGATTAGAGGCGTTGAGGCATGGCAAGCGCTTGGTGGTCAATCTGAAGCTGGTAAAGGGGTTAAAGTTGCTATTATTGACTCGGGTATTCGCCCAGAAAACCCTATGTTTTCAGATGTGGGTTTTGCAGCTGCAGAGTTTAGTGAAGAAGAAGCTGCTTACATCGCAGAAAACCCTGATTACTGTCGTATAGAGGGTGGTGAAGCCGATTTTTGTAATAATAAATTAATAGTGGCGCGTGCATTTGGCCCAACACCAAGTGATGTTCACCCTGATGAATATATTGGTTCTCCACTTGGATACGATGGTCACGGAACGCATGTTGCTGGTACTGCTGTAGGTAACCCAATTGAAATTACTTACCAAGACAATAACGTGTCAATTTCAGGTGTTGCACCAGCGGCACAGTTAATGGCTTATAAAGCGCTTTGGCACACAGCCGATGGACGAGGCAGTGGTACTACCGTTGCACTAATGGGGGCATTAGAAGCGGCCATTAAAGATGGCGCAGACGTAATTAATAACTCGTGGGGCGGTGGTGCTGGTGGTAATCCATCAAGCAGTGCATACAGTGATTTATTCACTGCTGCAGAAGAAGCGGGTGTAGTGGTTGTAACCGCAGCAGGTAACGATGGTAACGGCGCACAAACTATTGGTTGCCCTAGCTGTATTGAGTCTGGTTTAACAGTTGCCAATACGCAAACAGGGCGTTTCTTCTCTCAACAAATTGAAGTGGCAGGCGAAACCTATTTAAGCATTGAAGGAAGCAATGGTTTATTAACAGACCCTATTTCACTTCCTATTATTTCGGCGCAAGTGATTGCTCCTGATAATTTTGAAGGGTGTGAAGAGTTTGCTGAAGATATCTCATTTGCGGACTCTGTAGCGCTTATCTCTCGTGGTAGCTGTGCGTTTTCAGCCAAAGCTGAAAATGCGGCGAAAGCAGGCGCAACAGCGGTAATTATCCACAACAATGTTGCTGGCGGTGCTATGGGCATGTCTATGGATGACGCCACAATTCCAGCCTCAGCGATTAGCCAAGAAGATGGTTTAAGCTTGGTTGAGCTGTTAACTGCAGCTGAAGAGCCTGTTATTGCTTCACTCGACCCTAGTGTTAAAAGAACAATTCAAGAGAAATTTACTGATGCAGTAAACTCTTCAAGTTCGCGTGGTCCTAATGGCGAGCCTAGCTTCTTAAAACCTGATATTGCAGCGCCAGGTACAGATATTTTATCTGCGTACTCGCCAGATGAAGGTAATGGTATTACCTTTAATGCGATTACAGGCACAAGTATGGCAAGTCCTCATGTTGCTGGTGCGGCAGCATTGATGAAGCAAGCTCACCCTGAGTGGAATGCGGTACAAATCAAAACGGCACTTATGAGCTCATCTAAAATGGATGGCCTACATAAAGAAGACTTAGTAACCAAAGCTGATGCATTTGATGTAGGTGCCGGCCGATTAGATATGCCTAATGCGCTAGAGGCAGCACTTACATTTGATCATGGCTCTTACGCCGATCCAAGTTGTTTAAGCGTTTGTAGTTTCTCAAATACCGTGCAAAATATGACTGATGTTGCTGGTGAGTGGACTGCAAAAGTAGTAACCGATATGCAAGGCGCTGAAATTACAGTTTCGCCTAGCACCGTTATGCTTGGCGCGCATGGTTCTACCTCAACAGACTCTGAAGGTGAAGAAATAAGCACTGACATGGCTGAATTTAACTTAGATATTGATTCAACATTTAACGATGTAAAAGGTTGGAACTTTGGTCATGTAGTGTGGACTCATACTGAGACAGGTCAAATCGCTCACTTACCATTTGCTATTTACGATAACGAAGCAACCAATAGCAGTGTGTTTAGTGCAACAGTCGATGCCGATTCTTTAAATTCTTCTACTCCAGCAAAAGTGGGTGTGCAATTTAATAATACTCTGTTCACTGACGAGCTATCAGTAAATGTAAAACTTGACGAAAATGCGGAGCTTCTTAAAGGTGCTGCCCCTGTTGTTGAAGTGACTAATGGTGCAGGTGAAGTAACATTAAGTGAAGACAATAAAGAGCTAACCTGGACGGGTACATTGGGACCAAAAGAATTTGCTATTAACAGCAGTGATTTTTTAGGTACTTTCTCATTGGCTGATGAAGGCATTGAACCACAAGCGTGTCCTGACGGGTGTGATGAGATAACCATTACGGTTGAAGCTGACTTTATTTTTGATGGGAAAGAGTACTCAGCATTTACTATCTCAGATAACGGCTTTATTGCTGTTGGTGCAGATGTAAATACAACTAACTCTTGGAGCCCTCAAGCAATGCCTAATGCACGTACACCTAATGGTGTTATTGCGCCGCTTTGGGCTGACTTTGATTTAGCGGGTGGCGCGAGCGGTGGCGGTGAGCTTTATGTGGCTAAATTTGATAGCGGCTATGTAGTTGTAGAATGGCATGACGTTCAGCTTTGGGGTAGTTCTTTAGGTGATAAGTACACGTTCCAAGTGATCTTAAAAGAAGGGACTGATGAAGTTCGTATGAACTACATTGATGTGCCTGCTTTACCTGCACCTTACTCAGCGGGTGTAGAGTCTGCTGATGGCAACGTAGGGGCAATGCTGGACACAGTTCCAACGGGTAATGCTATTGGTAGTGGCTACTTAGTCGATCAAATCAAAGGCGGTGTTGTTGATATTCAATATCAAGCCTTTGCAAAAGATCGCAGCCATTACACCGCTGCAGATGCAGTAGAAGTTGATGAAGAGCAAACAGTGACTATTGATGTATTAGCTAATGACATGGCTGAGTCGCGTTTTGTATTTGACGCAGTAGCCTCTTCAGAAACAGAAAATGCAGAATTCTCTGCCCATAAAGGTGTAAGGATTAAAGGCAGCTTAGTGGCATCAACTGTTGAAGTGGTTTCTGCACCTGCAAATGGCTCTACAACCGTGAATGAAGATGGCACGATTGATTATACGCCAAATGCACAGTTCTCTGGTGAAGATAGCTTTACATACACAGTGCGTGAAGCATCAGGCACTAGCGCCGAAGAAACTATGGTATCAATCGTTGTTAACGATACCATTGCAGACCCTCAGCCAGTGACGCCAACACCAGAGCCTGAAAGCAATGGTTCATCGGGCTCACTAGCTTGGTTAACGTTACTTGCTGCGCCGTTTGCATTTATGCGTCGTCGTAAACAAAAGTAATTTTATAACTAGCACGCTATTTTAAAGGGAGCCTCGGCTCCCTTTTTACATAGCTTCACAAACTAAATTACACCACGCTTTATTATTAGGTATATTTAATAGCACCAATAATAAAAACTATAGAGATTTCATTATGATTCGTTCTTCATTCACGCTAGCCGCGTTATCACTCGCTGTGCTAGCCGGGTGTGATAATGCGCCAAAAAGTACACCTTTAGATACAGCAACTACTATGCAAACACAACAAGCAGAAAAACCAGTGAGCGCCGTGGCGCCAATTGCTAAAAAAGTACCTCATGAAATGACGATTCATGGCGATACGCGTATTGATGATTACTACTGGTTGCGTGATGACGAGCGTAAAGCGCCAGACGTTATAAGTTACTTAAATGCTGAAAACGCTTATACCGAGGCAATGCTTGCGCATACTCAAACATTGCAAGATAAGTTATTTGAAGAGTTAAAAGGGCGTATTAAAAAAGACGATGACTCGGTGCCTGTTAAAAAAGGCGACTATTTCTATTCATCACAAACGCGTGGCGAAAACGAATACCCTACCTATGTTCGCAGTAGCGATTTTAAAGGCACTGATCAGCAAGTTATTTTAGATGTAAATGCGTTGGCCAAAGATCACGACTACTTTGCTGTAAGTGGCTTATCTGTAAGTACTAACGGAAATTTAATGGCGTACGGGGAAGACACCGTTAGCCGTAGAATTTACACCATAAAGGTAAAAGATTTAACCACAGGCCAATTACTCGAAGACACGCTTGAGGGAACAAACGGCGGCGTTATTTGGGCAAACGATAATAAAACCTTTTACTACATTAAAAAAGATGCACAAACCTTACTTGGCTATCAAGTTTTTCGCCATACGTTAGGTACACCGCAAAGCGATGATGAACTTATTTACGAAGAAGCTGATACAAGTTATTACACGGGTATTAGTAAGAGCAAAGATGGCTCAGAAATATATATTTGGCACAGCAGCACCAATGCCTCTGGTATGTCGGTACTCAGCGCAGATGATAATAAAGCAAAACCTAAGCGCTTAATTGAGCGTGAAGACGACCTAGAATACAGTATTTCAAAGCTTGGCAATACGTATTACATCGTAACTAACTTAAATGCGGTTAACTTTCAGCTTATGAAGGTGGATGTAGATAAAGCGCATGATAAAGCAAATTGGCAAACGGTAATTGCGCCGCGCGATGATATTAAGCTAGAAGGCGTTGATTTATTTAAAGACTACCTTGTATATCAAGAGCGAGAACTGGGTCAGTCGCGCCTTATTGTTCGCCATTTATCGACAGGAGATGAGCACACGCTAAGCTTTAACGACAGTGCCTATACCATTGCAAGCTATGGCAACAACGATATAAACAGCGACAAATTACGTGTTTATTATACCAGTATGACGACACCGGTTTCGTCGTACGATATTGACCTTAAATCGGGTGATAAAACCCTACTTAAGCAGCAAGCCGTGTTAGGTGATTTTAACGCAGATAACTATGCCTCGGAGCGTATTTTTATAAAGGCGCGCGATGGTATAAAAGTGCCGGTAAGCTTAGTGTACCGTAAAGATACATTTAAAAAAGAAGGGACTAACCCGTTACTGCAATATGGTTATGGCTCGTACGGCGCCACCATGGACCCTACTTTTTCAAGCTCACGTTTAAGCTTATTAGACCGTGGTTTTGTGTTTGCTATAGCGCATGTGCGTGGTTCGCAAATGCTAGGACGCCCATGGTATGAAGACGGAAAGTTATTAACTAAAAAGAACACTTTTAACGACTTTGTTGATGTAACCAAATCATTAGTGGCACAAGGTTATGGCGCAAAAGACGAAATATTTGCCTACGGTGGTAGTGCTGGTGGTTTATTAATGGGCGCGGTGGTTAACCAAGCACCAGAGCTATATAAAGGGGTGGTTGCAGCAGTGCCTTTTGTTGATGTAGTCACCACCATGCTTGATGCAAGCATACCACTTACTACCAATGAGTATGGTGAGTGGGGTAACCCAAATGAAAAAGAATATTACGATTACATGCTGTCGTACTCGCCGTATGATCAAGTCTCAAAGCAAGCGTATCCTAATATGTTAGTGACTACCGGTTTACATGACTCACAAGTTCAATACTTTGAGCCGGCTAAGTGGGTTGCAAAGCTGCGTGACTATAAAACAGATGATAATAAACTGCTGTTTAAAATAGATATGGAAGCCGGCCATGGCGGGGCGTCTGGTCGCTTTAAACGCCTAGAAGATACTGCGCTAAACTATGCATTTATGCTTGATTTAGCCGGTATTAAAAACTAACAAAATAAAAATTAAGTAATGTTCTAAAGGTATAGCCGTTGGCTATACCTTTATTTTTTGCGGCAAGTTAAAGCTAAACATAGTGCCTTTGCCCAGCTCACTTTGTACATTTATTTCACTGTCCATAAGTTTTAGTAACCCCTTACAAATAGCCAACCCTAAGCCACCTTGTTGGCGCCCTTCATTATTTGAATTTGAAGCCTGATAATGCGGATTAAAAATCGCGTTTAGCTCATCATGCTTAATACCCACGCCGGTATCAGAAACCTGCACAAATAATTGCTTTTCATCTATACGCTTAACGTTTACAGCTATGCTGCCGCCTTTAGGTGTGTGCCTTATTGCATTATCAATTAAATTACTTAAAACACGCTCAAGTTTTGCAATATCGGCTACAACAGGAAAATCGCAAATTGCAGGTTCTACCGTTAAGTTAAGGCCTTTTTTCTCAGCGGTTAGAGAAAACTTAGCAATGCAATCGTAAATAAGCTCACCTAAATTAAAGGTTTCTTTGTGAATGCTTATTTCGCCGTTTTCTAAATGGGCTAATTCAAAAATTTGTTCAATAAGCTGTTTAAGCTGCGCGCAGTTATTAAGGGATACATGTAAGTATTCTTGTTGTTCTTTAGCATTTAATTGCGACCCCGACTGATTAAGCACCTCTAAAAACCCCTGCAAAGAGGCAAGGGGGGTTCTTAAATCGTGAGATAAGTGAGTAAGCAACTCCTTGCGCTGTTTATCGCTTTGCTCAAGTGCTTTAAATTGCTCGTCAATCCGGGTAACCATGGCTTGAATGTTACGGCCTAAACTGTGCACTTCGTTACTTTTTTGGGTTGAATAGTTGCTGAGTTTGGTATCGGTAAGGCTGTAATTAGCTGCTTCAATATTGCTTACATCACGGGCTAATCGCTGAATAGGGTTGGTAAAAAAGCGCAGTAAAATAAGCATCGCAATCAGTAAAAATGCAAGTGCAGCTCCAAGCCATAATGCGGCAAGCCATAGTTTGTCATTATTTTTAATTGTGTTTAAAGAGGTATCGTAGGCTTCACCGCCAATAATTACATACAAGTACCCTTGCAGCTTATCGTTATTAAAAACAGGCGCTACAGAGAATATTTTTTGCTGCGCTTTATTTCTTGGATCATCACCATAAATTGGCGCTGCAGCTGGGTTGTTAATCAGCTTTTTTAAGGGGGCTAAATTAATATGAGTGCGTTTAACTTTACCAGGCTCTGCTGAGTAAGTGAGGATTTTTCCGTTTTCATCTACAAAATAAAACTCAAATGCGGGGCCTAATAACATTAAGGTATGAAATAGGTTTTCTAGAGCTGCGTAGTCGTATACACCCTCTTTTATTAATGGGTTATCTTGTACTAAATGCTCAGCAAGGGCTAAGTGCAGGTTTTGCTCGCCATGATGTTTTGAGGTGAGCTCTAGTTGTTTACTCCAGCTGTAAACGAGTGCGCAAATAAAACAAAATATAACAACCAACGACACCGCTAATTTTTGATACAAAGATAGGTTCATAATAAGGCTCTTAAGTAAGTTGGCTTGGATTTAGTTTGTAGCCAACGCCCCAAACGGTTTCGATAATAGGCGCTTGATGATGTAGCTCAAGTTTGGCGCGTAACCTATTTATATGTGAGTTAACGGTATGCTCGTACCCGCTGTGCTGATACCCCCATACTTTGTCGAGCAATTGCTGGCGGCTAAAAACATGGTTTGGGTGGCGAGCAAAATATACCAGTAAATCAAATTCAGTGGCGGTGAGGTTAAGTGCTTGTTCGTCTAAATAAACTTGATGTGAGCTAAATTCAATATTGAGTGAGCCGATATTTAGCGTTTGTTCGTTGCACGGGCTGTCGTTTTCGTTATTTTGAATTGCTAGAAGTTGTGAGCGGTGGCGTAATTGTGTTTTAACGCGGGCTTGTAATTCACGAGCAAAAAAGGGTTTGCAAATATAGTCATCAGCACCCATTTCAAGACCAATTACACGATCCATATCGCTACTGAGCGCGGTAAGTAAAATAACGGAAATGGTAGGGTAGTGCTCTTTAATTTTACGGCATAAACTCAAGCCATCCATTTGTGGCAGGTTTATATCCAGTAAAATAAGCCCGTAAGGTTGTTTTGCTATTTTTTTAAGTGCGAGCTCAGCGCTTACAACATGGTCAACATGCAAATTTAACGCAGCAAGTTGAGTTGTTATTAATTGCCCTATTTCTCTGTCGTCTTCTACTACCAGTATTTTTTCGTGCCGCATGGTTAACCTCGTAAAAAAGGGACATCCGTGTCGCCTCACATCCCCATTACAAGCTATTTTACTGTGTACGAGTGATCACTATTTTTGATACTGGGTTATCAAACTTATGTTCAGCACCTAGTGCAGAGTTTGATAAGCCATCTTGATTAGACACAACACCTGGGTGCATTGTGATTATATCGGCAATATCGTCGCGTATTTCGTTAAACCCTTCGCCGCCAGCAGCGGGACCAGGCACAGTGTCAGCTGTTTCTATATTCGCTTCCGTACCTGCATCGTAAGCGGGCGTCGTTTGTGATATTGAACTGCCTACTTCCAATGTTGATACATCTACAGAACTAAGACCGGTAAAAGCGTCATTTGTATTCCCAAGCATGGCAGCAAAAGATAAATTAAGAACATCTTGTGCATCAACTAAAAGGGTTACAGAGGTTGTTTCGCCAGGGCCAATACCGCCTTCAGCCGAGACTGAAGCAAGTGCATTTTCATCGCTAAGGTACTCTTCATTAGCGCCGCTTTCTGCAATCATTTCTAAACCGACAGAAGCCGTCTCACCAAATTTCCATGGTGGGGTTTCATCAAATGCAATGATCGAGAGTGGTGATAGTGGTTGTCCAGCCGTTAAGTTACTAAAAGTGATAGTAAACTCATAAACAACAGGTTCGGGCTCTACAATAACCACAGGTTCTTGATCTTCAATAGAGTCGTTATTATCGTTATCGCCACATGCGGCTATTGAGCTGGCTAACAGTAAAATAAGCGCACTTTTTTTAAAATTAGAAAGAGATGACATAATTAACTCTCCTATTTAACCGTCACAGTTAATTTTGCAACGGGGTTTAACCATCTGTGTACAGTGTTATTCAAATCACTGTTTCCACCTTCTAGGTCATCATCGCCAAGGGCCCCCGGGTGAATGTGCACCATCGTATTTGTATCGCCAGTTGTAATACCTGTACCGTTAGTGCCTGCTTGGCCGCCCGGTGCAGCAGGGATGCCTAATACACCAGGTGCACCCGAGCCTTCTACTACAAGTTCGTTATTTGCTTCTGTACCTGCATCATAACCATTGAGGTAAACAGTATAGGAGCCTGCTTCTGTTGGAACTTTCCAGCTATCAAGACCTACAAAGCCATCATTGGTTGGCAGTAACATAGCCGCTACAGATAGGTATTCGTTGCCATCGGTAGTTGTGAGCTCTGCTGTTGCAGACGCCGCGGGTGCTAAAAGGCCTGCCGCTGGGTTTTCTGCAATATCGCTGCTCGATGCTGACGCTTGAGTAACAAGTGCTGATATATCGCCGCCTTCAGCCATTGCTTGCAGTGCAGCAGAGGCTTCGGTTGCGACTTCAAAAAGTTTATCTTCGCTATCGTGTGCTGTTATTAGTACCGGTGTAAAGTAAAGGCCTTTAGTGAGGTTAGTAATTTCTACTTCTAGCTCTACTGCCAATGTTGATTGGCTAGCTACTGCTAAAAGGGTTGCAACTGTAAATGCTAAAGCTTTCATTATTATTTCCTGTAAGTGATGATTCAGGCTAAGTATTGAATAACCACCTCAAGAAACTCTCACAAAGTTATCACTTTTTTATCACAGCGGGTTAGGGCGTGTTATTTAACAATATAGCCGCCTCTATATAGACACCTGCTCAATAAAAAGGCAGTATGTATTAACTAATAAGGAGAGCGTAATGGAAGAAAATCAACAGCTTGAGCCGTTATCAAAAGACGAAAAAACATGGGCTATGCTTTGCCATTTAAGCGCTGTAGCCGGTTTTGTTATTCCGTTTGGCTCTATACTTGGGCCATTAGTGGTATGGCTTATTAAAAAAGATGAAATGCCAATTGTCGATTTACACGGTAAAAAATCGCTTAATTTTCAAATTACTATGGCTATAGCTTACTTTGTATGTTTTTTACTAGTCTTTGCCGTAATCGGCCTCGTTTTGCTGCCTTTAGTGGCTATTTTTTCTTTTATCATGGTGGTTTTAGCCAGTATTAAAGCCAATGAAGGGAAAGAGTTTAATTACCCACTGAGTCTAAATTTGATAAAATAAATGACGACCCTTTAATAAACCCAGCTGTATGCTGGGTTTTTACTTTAAGTACTTAATGCTTTATATCACCTTATTTTTTAGTGCGTTTGTGTCCGCTACTTTATTACCAAGTTCTTCAGAAGTGGTACTTGTTACCATGATAAGCCAAGCAAAAGCTAATCTGTGGCTGCTGTGGTTAGCCGCGACTTCAGGTAATGTGCTAGGAAGTTGTGTTAATTATTGGTTGGGAACTCATGTGCTACGTTTTAAGCACAAAAATTGGTTTCCGGTATCAGCCAAGGGGCTTGAAAAAGCGCAATCTCAATTTAAAAAATATGGGGTATATAGCTTACTGTTTGCTTGGCTGCCGATTGTTGGCGACCCACTAACGGTAATTGGCGGCATATTTAAAGTGCGTTTTAGTCTGTTTTTATTATTAGTGAGCATTGGCAAAGGCGCGCGGTATTTAGCCGTTATTGCCCTTGCCAGTGGTGCACAAGCGGTTTTGTAAAGTTACTTTGACCAATCAAGCGTGAGCGAAACTGAGTCGGCAAAGCGCAGTGCATGCGGTTTATCTACTCTGGCTTTTGCGTAATGCACGCTTGGATGTGTATGGCATACTGCAAGTATTTCGGCAACCAGCTTTTCAAGCAACAAAAAGTGCCCTTGCTCTACTAGGTTTATCACCTCTTTGGTGATCACTTTATAGTTAAGCGCTTGGTCCACTTCGTCTGTTTTACAGGCGTCATCGGCAGGGTAGTGAATTTCTAAATTAATCACTACATCTTGCTTTTTTTCCCGTTCTTCTGGGTTAAAACCAATAAATGTACGTAAGCGTAAGTTGGTTACGTTAATAATTGCGTTGGCCATAATTAACCCTTAATAAGCTGTAAAAACTCGTTACGCGTTTTAGAGTCACTTCTAAAGTTACCTAGCATTACAGAGGTACGCATGCTTGAGTTTTGCTTTTCTACACCGCGCATCATCATACACATGTGTTTAGCTTCAACAATAACGCCCACGCCTTTTGCGCCGGTTACTTCCTCAACGGCTTTAGCAATTTGATGAGTAAGCTGCTCTTGAATTTGAAAGCGGCGTGCAAACATATCAACAATACGCGCAAATTTAGATAAGCCTAGTACTTTGCCATCGGGAATATAAGCAATATGGCAACGACCAATAAAAGGTAATAGGTGGTGCTCACACATAGAGTAAAGCTCTATATCTTGGACAAGTACCATATCGTCAGCGTCTGAGCTAAATACCGCATTATTGGTAATTTCATCAAGCGTTTGACGATACCCTTTGGTTAAATACTCCATGGCTTTTGCTGCACGTTTTGGTGTATCGAGAAGACCTTCTCGGCCTGCATCTTCACCCACAGCGGTAATAATGTTTTGGTAGCTTTGCTTTAAATCGTCATGCATAAATTTCTCAGTTTAATGTGTGTTCTACTTTAAATGGCGGCCGCCATCCACAGGCAAAGCGCGGCCTGTGATGTAGTGGCTGCGCAGTAATAAATCAATACTATTAATAATTTCTTGGCAACCTGGTTCTATACCCATAAGAGATTTTTTAAGGGTTTTAGCACGGTAAGCCTCGTCATCGTGCTGATTAAAAATAATCAACGATGGCGCAACCGAATTCACCTTTATATTTGGTGCGTACTTAGCGCTAAACGACTTGGTTAAGTTATCAAGTGCAGCCTTACTTGCGGCATAGGCAATGTGCTTTGGGCTACCTGTTTCAACAACGTAATCGGTAAGATGAATAATGTCAGCCGGTGTGTAAGCATCAGCTTGATATGCCATTAATAGCTGTGCACAGGCATTATTAATTAAATACGGTGTTTTGGCATGAATGCGCATCATGTTATCAAACAAACTCGAAAAATCAGGGTTACTGGCTTCGCAGTCCCAGCTAGAGGCATTGTGCACAATGGCACGTAAAGAGTGAGTTTGCTGTTTTAGTGTTTCAATAAAGCTAGCTATACCGGCATCGCTGCTAAAGTCGGCGTGTATGCATACGGCGCCTTGTTGTTCTAAGTCGTCGACTGCATCGTGGCGCGTACGATAGGTAATAATAATAGCTTGGCCTTGCGATAAAAAGTGCTTAGCAAGCGCAAGGCCAATACGTTGACCAGCGCCTGTTATTAAAATAGGAGATGTCATGTAATGCAGTTTTCTCTTTGGCAGGCGTTAAAATTAACTATAAATCAGTTTTTTGTTTTACGTAACATTACGGCGAATAGATCAGCTAGTGCATACGCAGCACTAGCTGCTTAGCCATTATAAATCATCGTAAATAGTCGGAATGGGTTGGCGCTTATGCTGAGTGCGAACATAAATATCAGTTAGTTTTTGCTCAACCTCTGCAGCCACTGGCTTGCCTTCTAAAAAGTCGTCAATTTGATCATAGCTCAGTCCTAATGCTTCTTCATCGGTGAGGCCTGGGCGGTCACTTTCTAAATCAGCTGTTGGGGCTTTTGTTACTAATAGCTCTGGCGCACCTAAGGCAGTTGCAAGTGCGCGAACTTGACGTTTTGATAAGCCAAATAACGGGGCTAAATCGCATGCGCCATCACCAAATTTGGTGTAAAAACCAGTAATGTTTTCAGCGCTGTGATCGGTACCTACAACGAGGCCTTGGCAAAAACCAGCTATTTCGTATTGCGCTACCATGCGTTGGCGTGCTTTTACATTACCTTTTACAAAGTCAACTTTAGCTTGCTCAGGTAGCTCTTCACCACTGCCTACTACTGCCGCCATAGCTTGCTCGTGTAATGCATCGGCAGCGGGTTTTACGTTGACGGTCATGCGTTTACTTGGCTTGATAAAATCAACGGCCATTTGCGCTTCGTCTTCATCTGCTTGTACACCGTATGGCAAACGAACCGCAATAAATTGGTACTTATTAGTGTTTTGCTCTGCGTTTAGTTCATCTACGGCTAATTGGCACAAGCGCCCGCAGGTCGATGAGTCAACACCGCCGCTAATTCCAAGCACTAGCGATACACTATGGGCTGCCACTAAACGTGCTTTTATAAAGTTAACTCGACGGGTAATTTCGGCGTTTACATCAATAGTTGGCTGAACTTTCATTTCAGCCATAATTTCGGCGCGCATGGCCAGCTCCTCGTTATTTAATAAGTTGTTTTTAAATAGGCTTACATTATCTGGTTTAGTGGTTATTAATTAAAGTCCTAAATGTGCTTTTATACGGCTAAGCTCAGCTTTTAGTTCCTCAATTTCTGCAAGTAACTCGTTAATTTCATCGTTTTTAACTTCTGCGACTTCTGTAGCTGGCGCTGGGCTTGGCGCTATTGCTGGGTCAGCAAAAAGGTGCATGTAGCGGCTTTCTCGTTTGCCGGGCTCGCGCTCAAGCTTTGTTACGTAGTCATCTTTTGCTAACGCGCTCAGGGCGGTTTCTACTTCGCTAACGTTTGTAAATTCAGCTAGGCGAGCGCTGCGCGTTCTTAGCTCACCGGGTGTTTGTGCGCCGCGTAACAGCAGTAAACATATAATTGCCCGTTGCTGCGTGCTCAACTGTAAACTACTAAATTCTGTATTACAAAAACGGTGATCGTATTTATTAACTCGTCCCGAAAGCCCTTCGTCTAGCGTTACAAGGCGCTGACTTATAAGCTCATCAAGTGTTTGTTGCACCTCACTTTCGCTCAAGTTTACAACCGGGTCTCGATTTGATTTTTGGTTACACGCATTCGTCAGTGCGTTCAACGACAGTGGATAATGCTCGGGTGTAGTGCTTTGTTTTTCTAAAAGGCAGCCAATAACGCGCTGCTGATTTGCTGATAAATGCATGGCTTTTCTTTATTAGTAAACAGTATTTTTAGCTTACACCTTTATTGTGTACCAAGCCATTGTTGTAATTTAGGCTCTAGTGCTGCGGAATCTAAAGGTTTGGTTAAATAATCGTTCATTCCTGCATCGAGGCACTTCTCTCTATCGCCCTGCATTGCGTTTGCCGTTAACGCAATGATTGTAATATGTTTATTATGCTTGCCCGCTTTTCCTTCGCGTATAGCTTGCGTGGCTTGGTAGCCATCCATCACGGGCATTTGGCAGTCCATTAAAACTAACCGGTATTTTTTGTCTTGGCTGCTGTTTAGCTTATCTAGTGCATCTTGGCCGTTTTGTGCAATATCAAAGGTAAGCCCAACTTGTTTTAACAACGCTGAGGCCACCACCTGATTTACTTTGTTATCTTCTACTAAAAGCACTTGCGCCTGCGCTGATATTTCTTTGGGCTTTTCGGTTAACTCATTTTGAAGTTGTGCTTGGCGCTGTTGTTGCTCAATGTATTTATCGTTAGTGAGTGAATCAAATAGATCTGACGGAGTAAGCGGTTTAAATATCAGGCAGTCTATATTTATGCCAATGTTGTTATGCTCTTGCGAATAACTCATCGGTGCCATAACAACTAGTTTGCTTTGCTTGGTGGTTACTCGGTTTTTTAATGTATTTATTTGTGGGTGCGCAGCTTGCTCAAAAAAATGATAATCGACTAGCAATGCATCTGGCTGGGTATCGCAGTTATCAAAATAATTAATTATGCCGCTATAGTCATTTAAAATATTAACGTGTGCGCCCCAAACGCGTAATTGTTTGGCGGCAATATTGGCGTTAAGTGTGCAGGCATCAATAATTAAAATATGTTTGTTATTAATTAAGTGGCTGGGTAAATCTTGCGCTTTAGTTAAACGTGGCTGTATTTTTATAGAAAACGAAAAAGTACTGCCTTCATTTAGCATGCTGGTTACGCTTACTTCGCCTTCCATGAGTTCACAAAGCTGCTTAACAATAGCTAGGCCAAGGCCTGTGCCGCCAAACTGGCGGGTGGTTGAGGCATCGGCCTGAGTGAATGAGTCGAATAAAGTTTTTTGTTTTTCTGCGTCTATTCCTATGCCGGTATCAATAATAGAGCAATGTAAAAAACTGCCATCGGTGGTTTCATCTATCTGCGCGGTCACCAGAATTTGCCCATCAATAGTAAACTTAACGGCATTGCCAATCAGGTTATTTAAAATTTGACGCAACCTATTCGGATCGCTAATTATTTCGCTGATAGTAATTTGGGTGGCATCTAAAATGAGATTGGTATTATTTTGCTCCACTTTAAGCGCAAACGACTCAACAACTTCACCAAGTAATTTAGGTAAGTTAAATTGCACATTTTCTATATCAAGTTTACCTGCTTCAATTTTAGAAAAGTCTAAAATGTCGTTAATTATATTTAACAGCGACTGAGCTGAAGATTGTGCAAGCTCAATATGGTGCTCCTGCTGTTGGTTGAGCTGAGTGCGCTTGATAATATTTAGCATGCCCAGTACGCCGTTCATGGGGGTTCTTATTTCGTGGCTCATACTGGCTAAAAATTCACTTTTAGCCATTACAGCTTGCTCTGCAGCCTCTTTGGCGGTGACTAGCTGTTGCTCTGTTTCAATACGTTGCTGACTTGAATGCAAGCTGCCCACGAGGGCGGCTACAGCAATTAAAAAGCTTTCTTCGTTACGTGACCACGGGCGCATTGAAGCACATTGCTCAGCGCATACTATGCCAATGGAGCCACTTCCCGCCGGTATGATTGCGCACAGCATGGCATTAATATTGAGCGGCGCAAAGTAATGCGCTTTAAGGGGTTTTAGTAGAGGGTGATTTTGGGCATCACTGGTGCTAAACACAGCATGTTTTTCTATGGCTTCAAAAAAATCAGGCGCCTCTTTTTTAAGCCATACCGCATTATTATTACCCATTCTGTTTTCAATATTATGGGCTGCTATAGGACTCAATGAGGTTTTTGAGCTATTAAAAAACCAAATACTGGCTTGCTCAATGTTTAATGCATGGCAAATAGATTCAGTAATAACTTGTTTAGATTGGCTTAATTGGCCACTTAAAATAAGGTCGTTGGCTGTAAGCGACGCTAAAATTTCGTTATGTAGGGCAATTTTGCTGTTTTCAAGTTCAATGCGCTTACGGGTATCAATATTTTGCAATGAGCCAAATATTCTTACACAGCGCTCGTTTTTGCGCTCAGCTTCACCATGAATAAGCACCCACATTTCGCGCCCTTCAGAGTCAATTACTTCAAGTTCGGCCTCGTAACTTTTGCCTTCTTTAATTGCAGATTCAACCAGTTGAGTGATACGTTCTCTGCTTTCACCGGCTTTAAAGTAATTTAAGTTTGTAGGCCAAGTAGGCTCTTTGTTTAGTGGGTACTTAAAGATTTTTTTGGTCATATCTGACCAATACACTTGTTTGGTTTCTAAATTAAATGACCACGCCCCAATTTGGGCAAGATCACTCATTGCCTCCAGCATTTTTTCGTTTTGTTGCTGGCGGTTTAGCATTTTTAAAAAGAATAAGAACGCCCATATTAGTAATCCGCAAATAATTATAATGGCGATTCTAAGCGGCCATATAGTTGAAGGTGCAGGGCTCCAACCTTCTTTAGGGGCTACGTATAATTGCCAGCTTCCCCCTTGAAAATTGAGCGTAAAATCAAGCGGCTCTTGTGAGGTTATATTGTTATTGCCATAAAAAAACTCGCCTTTTTTTCCTAAACCATGACGCCCTTGAATAGCAATGTTGTAGTTTTTTTCAAGCTCTTTTATGCCTGAGTTTTTGTATACTTTTTCAATGTCGAGCACTACAGATAATAACCCCCAAAAGCGGTCTTCGGGCGGAATATAAACAGGCACTCTGGCAATGAGGGCAATGTCGCCTTGCACTAGTTTAAGTGGCCCTGCCATAACAATAGTATTGGTATCACGGGCTCTAATGGCATCTAGGCGTTGGTTTTTGTTTTCTAAAAAGTTTAAGCCAATGGCTTTTTCGTTACCTTTTAGTGGGTAAGACATACGAATTATCATGTCGGGTGCACCACCAATATGGCGCAGCTCACTGGAGGTTTTAAACAAAGGCGCGGCAATTTGTTCAAACCGTGCTTGTTGTAACTCAGGTTCAGCTGATACAGCAACCGCTAATCCACGAACAAGCTGAATGTTTGATACCAAGGTGGCCTCTAGTTGTGCACGGTATGTACTTACTTGAGATAAAATTTGTAGGCGGTGGGCGTCTTTTGCGCGATTGTAGTTAATTCTATCTAATACAATGCTCACTAGTATTATTAGCGTAAGCGATAACCAAAAGGTCAGCTTATAGTTGCTAATAGTGTTTTTTTTGTTGTTATTTTTTGGCGGCATTGGCTAAGTCATGCTGTTATTTTAGGCAATTTAACTATAGCTAATTTATTGTATAAATAAAAACGGCGCTGATAAATTAGCGCCGTTTTATTTTTATAATTAGTAGTTTAACTATTAAGCGTCGGTTACTTCACGTGCCCAATGGTTTTGCTTAGCGACATGTAACTTACGGTAACCATCAAGTAGTGCTGCATGCTTTTTAAAGCCTTCAAGCGATAAACCTGGGAAGGTTAAACCATTAAATAATTTACGGCCTTCTGCTATTTCAATAGCCAGCGTTACGTTATCGCTGCCAAACATTAAACCCAGTGCATCTTGGTAGTCGGCGTAGTCGCGCTCGTCATCGTATTTAATTTCAAGAATAGCTTTTAAACAGCGGAAGTGGCGCATTGCATCTTCGTTTACTTGGCCTGTGTGTAGTATCCAGTCTACCCAATCAATGGCTTCTTCGTTGCCTGCGGCTAAACATAAGTGCGCTTTAAGCTCACCAATACGCAGTGTATGCCAAGGTGTATCGGCATCGGTGGCAAGGCCAATAAATTCAGCAGCACGAATAATATCGCTGTGGCCTGCTTCTTCTAGGCTGTCGTAAATGTCCATCCACTGCTGCGCATCGTACTGATCAAGCGATAGGAATGCTTCACGGAATTTAGCGCCTTCGTTGTTGTTACGCCAAATTAGTTCATCTACTGGGTAAATGTCTGACATACCTGGTACTAAAATACGACATGCATACACGTTTAAGTGTGTGTAATCCATAATGTAAATGTCGTGGCCCATGCTGTGAATTAAGTCAGTACAGAAGTTGTATTCTTGCTCTGTTGTACCGCTAAAGTCCCAATGAACAAAGTCAAAGTCAGCGTCAGCACGGAAAAAGTCATGCGAGATTAAACCGCTTGAGTCGATAAAGTGCAGCTCAATGTTTTCAGGCGTTGCAACTTCATCGTTGTCAAAAGTAGCTGGTTGGAACACATCAAGTTGATCAAGGCGACGACCTTGTAGTAACTCAGTAACGGTACGCTCAAGTGCAACTTCAAATGATGGGTGAGCACCAAATGAGGCAAACACAGAGCCATCAACAGGGTTAATAAGCGTTACGCTCATTACAGGGTATTTACCGCCAAGTGATGCATCGGCAATACGTAAATGAAAACCATGGCTGCGTAGCTCTTCACACGCTTCGTGAATTTTAGGGTATTGCTTTACAACCTCTTCAGGGACGATAGGTAAACAAATACCTTCTGCGATAATACGGTTTTTAATGGCGCGCTCAAATACTTCTGATAGCCCTTGTACACGTGCTTCAAACTTAGTATTACCAGCGCTCATGCCGTTAGAAACAAAAATATTACCAATTACGTTTACCGGAATGTATACGTCTTGGTTATCGCGTTGGCGCGTGTATGGCAATGTACAAATGCCGCGCTCGTTATTACCTGAGTTAAAGTCAAAAAGGTGTGAGGCATTAAGCTCACGCTCTGGGTCAAAGTAATCCCAAAGGCTTTCGTCCATTATGCCTTCTGGCACTTCATTGCCTTCAACTTTAAACCATTTCTCATTTGGATAATGAGTAAAGTCGCTGTTTGCAAATTCTTCACCTAGGTAAAAGTCGGCAAAAAAGTAATTACAGCTTAATCGTTCAAAGTATTCACCTAACGCAGAGGCGATAGATGCTTTATCGGTTGCGCCTTTACCATTGGTAAACATTACACCGCAGTCGCTGTCTTTTATATGAACTGAATAACAGTTAGCTACAGGGTTAAGCCAAAGTGCTTCTTCAACATTGATATTTAGCGCTTTTAGCTTGTTTTGCATGGTAGAGATAGACGATTCTAGGTCGCGGTCTTTACCTTTGATAAATGTTTTTTCAGTCATATGAGTCTCAACTAGATCTGCACAAAATGTGGAATGGCTATTATCGTGGATTTTGATGTTTATTTCACCCTTTGCGAGTAAGAACATTATTATTTAATAAAACTATGGTTATTATATGTGCAACAAATGGTGCAAAGGACAAATTAATGTTTAAAGTAATCAAATGGCTAGTATTACTCGTTGTGGTTTTAGGCTTAGCTGGTACAGCGCTTGTGTATGGCGTATTAAGTTTAAGTATGCCCACACTTGATGGTAAAGGCCAAAGTACAGCAATTAATAAGCCGGTTACTATTTCGCGTGATGCACTAGGACAGGCGGTTATAAAGGCCGAAAACCGCAATAGCGCCGCATACGGGTTAGGCTATGCGCATGGGCAAGACCGTTTTTTTCAAATGGATTTATTAAGACGTAACGCCGCCGGTGAGCTTAGTGAGTTATTTGGTAAAGCGGCCCTTGGGCTTGATAAAAAAATGCGCTTTCATCAATTGCGAAAACGCAGCCGCGCTATATTAAACACCTTACCCGAAAGTGATAAACAACTATTAAACAGCTACGCCCAAGGTGTAAACGAAGGGCTGGCACAAGTTGGCTTTGCAAGCTTTGAGTATTTACTTACAGGCGGAGCGCAAAAACCATGGCAAATTGAAGATAGCCTATTAGTTATATTTAGCATGTACCTTGATTTGCAAAGTGCCACCTTTGAGCGAGATGAAGCTCTCATACATATTGAGCAAGCATACGGGCAACACATGGTTGATTTTTTAACACAACCTAGCCAATACCAAGCGGCGCTTGATGGCAGTAATCTTGCCCCGTTTACAGGCACCATTCCTCAACTTCCAGAGCAAGCACAGCACACGGTTAAAAATATTCAGGCAAACCAAGAGCGCGGTAGCAATAACTGGGCAGTAACCGGTGCGCATACCCAAACGGGAGCAGCCATGCTCTCTGATGATATGCATTTATCTATGGCGGTGCCGGTTATTTGGTACAGGGCGCAGCTTAATTACACGCAAAATGCTAAGCAATTTCAAATAACAGGCGTATCGCTACCTGGCGCCCCTGCTATTGTGGTGGGTACAAATAATAAAATTGCCTGGGGCTTTACTAACGGCTACATAGACACGGCCGATTGGGTTGCTTTAAGTAACGATGATAAAACATGGCAAGTCAATGAGCCTATCGCACTGCCTAATGGCGAGGTGGACGATTACTCATTAACCATGAGCGAATACGGCCCAGTAAAATATATAAATAAACAGCCTTATGCACTTAGCTGGGCTGCACACCAACTTTATGCTGTAAACATGGATCTGCTAAAACTAGAGCAAGCCACTAGTGTAGATGATGCGCTAGATGTAGCAAGCGATGTGGGTATTCCGGTACAAAATTTAATGGTGGTAGATAGCCAAGGCAGTGCTGCATGGCAACATATTGGGGCTATACCGGCGCGTAAAACACCGAGTGAGCTAAGTGTTAATGCAAACGAATACTCACCCGACTGGCAGCAAAATGAGCATCAGCGCCCTTATGTTAAAAACCCGCAAAATGGGCGATTATGGACAGGTAATTCGCGCGTTGTGTCGGCCACTGATAATGCACGCTTTGGCAATGGCGGGTACGCGCTAGGCGCTCGCTCGAGCCAAATTCGTGATAGGTTATTTGAAAAACAAAGCTTTGCAGAGAGCGACTTTTACGCGCTACAGCTTGATAACCAAGCCCGCTTTTTAACGCCATGGCACACATTGCTACTTAATCAGCTTAAAAAAGACAAAGCTAAAAACGCACAGTACATAAGTGCACTTGAAAACTGGCAGCAATGCGCATGTGCAAGCTCGGTAGGTTATACCTTAGTTAAACACTACCGCAGCACATTAATTAATACCGTATTTGCAAGCATGGAGAACAAACTTAATGAGCAAGACGCCACGCTCAAATATGTAAAACGCGATCTAGAACCAGCTATATGGCAGCTTATTAAGGATAGGCCGGGCTCATGGGTAAACCCTGAGTATAAAAATTGGGACGAGCAGTTATTAGGTGCATTCAGCCAAACAGTGACAGCACTTGGGGCTGAGTATGGGGATAACTTGCAAAATTGGCAGTGGGGTAAAGTAAATGCGCTTAATATTGAGCACCCGTTTGCTAAGCAAATGCCCATACTGGCTAAGCTTTTAAATATGCCTGTAGCGCCAGCTTTTGGCGATAGCTACATGCCCGCCGTACAGGGCAAAAGCTTTGGTGCATCGCAGCGCTTTATTGCCCAACCTGGACATTTAGAAAACGCCATTATGGCAGTGCCCGGTGGGCAGTCGGGGCATCCGCTATCCGCGTTTTACCGTGCAGGCTTTAGTGACTACATTGAAGGTAAGCACACGCCTTTACTACCACAAACGCTAATACATCAAATAGTGATAGAGCCAGCACGATGAACTAAATTACAGTTAATCACGTTCTATATAATCATTAATAAATCAACAGAGAACTAAAATGAAAAAAATACTACCCGCATTAATAACAGGCTTATTACTTAGCAGTGCAACACGTGCAGATGAAAATCCGGTAACGGCAGAAAAACTAAGCGACAGTGTGTATGTACTGTTTGGCCAAGGCGGTAACATTGCCGCAAGTGTAGGGGAAGATGGCATTTACATTATTGATGACCAATTTGCTAAGCTTTCAAACGACATTAAAAAAACCATTAGCGATTTAAAACCCGGTAGTGCAGAGTTTGTAATTAATACGCATCATCATGGCGACCACACTGGCGGCAACGAAAACTTTGCCAAAGCCGGTGCGCATGTCATTGCGCACGACAACGTACATAAGCGATTAGAAGAAAAACACGGTGCAAACTCAGATTACCTGCAGCGCATTAGCTTTGGCCACGATTTAAAGCTGCATTTTAATAACGAACACGCCCATGTAGTGCACTACGCCCATGCACATACCGACGGTGATTCGGTGATATTTTTTAATAACGATAACATAGTGCACATGGGCGATATTTACTTTAACTTTGGCAGCTTACCGTTTGTAGATGTAGATAGCGGCGGCAGTGTTGATGGAATATTAGCAGCCGTAAATGACGTTATTAAGCAAATAGACGAGCGCACCATAGTGATACCCGGGCATGGGCCGGTAAGTGACCGTTCAGGGCTGGTAACGTATGCTAAACTTGTTAAAAAAGCCAAAGATTTAATGCTAAAAGCGATGCAAAATAACGCAAGCTTAGAGCAAGTAATTAAAGCCGATCCATTGGAAGAGCTTGGCCTTGAATACGCAGGCTGGTTGCCAAAAGAGAAAGTGACTACACTTTTTTATCGCAGCTTAAAGTAGTACGCGTAACGTAAAAAACATGATACAAAGCTGAGTGTACTTTAGCGTACATTCGGCTTTTATTTTATTATGCCCAAAGGAGTTGTGTATGTCGGCAGAAAAAACCCACCTAGAAATTTGTAACTTAACAAAAGAGCAGTATCCGCAAATTAAAACTTTGATGGATCAGGCTTATCCTGATTTAGGTGGCGCGTGGCCAAGCCATACTATTTTTAGATTGATAGATCAGTTCCCTGAAGGGCAAATAGGTATTGTAGATGATGGCGTGCTGGTGGGCTTAGCACTAAGCGTGCAAGTAGACTACGCGCGTTTTTCAAATCCTCACACTTACGAAGACATAGCCGATGGGCACGACCGGGTATTTAGTGACTCCGATGGCGATGCGCTATACGGTTTAGATGTAGCAATTAGCGAAACCCACCGAGGCATGCGCTTAGGGCGCAGATTATACGATGCCCGTAAAGAGTTGTGCCGCCAATATAACTTGCGCGCTATTTTAGCCGGTGGCCGTATTCCGCGTTATTACAATCACAGTAGTGAAATGACGCCAATGGAATACATTGAAAAGGTTGACCAAAAAGAGCTTTACGACCCAATTTTAAGTTTTCAGCTCTCTAACGACTTTCAGGTAAAACGGTTACTTAAAAAGTACTTGCCGGAGGATCAAGAGTCTGTAGGTTACGCCACCTTGCTTGAGTGGAATAACATAATGTACGAGCCAACCGACACCGTGCTCGAATCAACTAAATCGATAGTGCGTATTGGTGCGGTGCAATGGCAAATGCGCTGTGTAGAGTCGGTTGACGAAATGCTCAAGCAGGTAGAATACTTTGTAGATACGGTATCTGACTACAAAAGCGACTTTATATTATTTCCGGAATTTTTTAACGCGCCACTTATGGGTTTAGGCGATCAGAATAATCAAACCGAAGCAATCCGCTATTTAGCCGAATATACCGAAACATTTAAAAACGCGATGTCGCGTATGGCAATAGAATATAACGCCAATATTATTACCGGCTCTATGCCACTTGCCGAAGACGATAAAATTTATAACGTAAGTTACTTATGCCACCGTAGCGGTAAAATAGACGAGCAGCGCAAAATACACATAACCCCGCATGAACAAAATGATTGGGTGATTCAAGGCGGCGACAAAATTGCCGTGTTTGATACCGATGCTGGGCGTGTAGGTATTCAAATTTGTTACGATGTAGAGTTCCCAGAGCTTTCGCGCATACTAGCTAAGCAAGGGCTTGATATACTCTTTGTGCCGTTTTGGACCGATACTAAAAATAGTTATTTACGGGTTCGTCACTGTGCGCAAGCGCGCGCAATCGAAAACGAATGTTATGTGGTTATTGCAGGTTCAGTGGGTAACTTACCTGAGGTAGAAAGCCTAGACGTACAGTACTCACAATCGGCAGTATTGACCCCGTCTGACTTTTCTTTTCCGCACGATGCAACATTAAATGAAGCCACACCTAATACCGAAATGTTACTATTTAGCGACCTTGATATGGATAAGCTAAAAATTCTTCATAGCGAAGGTACGGTGCGCAATTTAAAAGATCGCCGCGAAGATTTATACGACGTAATTTTGAAAAAGAGAGATGTTTAATGGCATGGGTTTATTTAGTCATTGCTGGCTTGCTTGAAATAGGCTGGCCAATTGGTTTAAAAATTTCACAAAATCCCGATACACGCTGGCAGGGTATAGTAATGGCCATTGCATTTTTAACAGCCAGTGGTTTTATGTTGTGGCTTGCACAAAAGCAAATATCAATGGGGACGTCCTACGCCGTATGGACCGGAATAGGTGCTGCGGGTACGTTTTTAGTGGGTATATTACTTTACGGTGATGCAGCCACGTTTGGCCGTATTGCTGGTGTACTCATGATCATTTGCGGTGTGATAATGCTAAAAATTAGCTCTTAAAAAGAGCGCTTAATACTCGCTTTAAACGTTATAAGCAGCCTATAGTAGCGCAGGTTTAAAAGCCTGCGCTTTTTTATGTTCTCAATTTGGCAGCATTACTAAAATAGCGGCAATGGCTATAAGTATTAAGCCCGCGGTATCTTGCTTTTTAAGTGGCTGTTTGAGCCAAAGTACAGCAATTAGCATGGTAAAAAATACCTCTACCTGACCAAGCGTTTTAACATACGCTACGTGCTGTAAACTCATTGCGCTAAACCAGCCAATAGAGCCTACACAGCTAAAAGTACTAATTGCGGCAGTGGTGCCTTTATATTGCCAAAGTTTGCCAACAGTGTGTGGCTCTTTTAGTAATAAATAGCCAAGTAATATAAGCGTTTGTAGGCTTATTACAAACAGTAAAACCCATGCAGCTGAGTGTGGAAACAATAACCCTGAATTTAAGCTCGCTTCACGCACCCACAGCGATGTAAGGGCAAAGCTGGTACCACAGGCAAGGCCAAGTAACGCTGTTTTAGCATCAAAGTGTTTTACGCTGGTTATGCCGCTAAGTAAAAGCACCGCAATAGCGCCTAAAAATACACCCAGCCAACCAAGAAGGCTGAGCGCAGAACCAAAAAACAATACCCCTAAAATAGCCGCTACTAATGCCTCACTTTTAGCAAGCCCTGCACCTATGGCGTAATTATTCATTTTAAACAGTTTTACCATTAAGCCGGTGGCGAGTATTTGCATAACACTTGCGCCAATAACAAACCCCCAAAAGGCATTATTAAAGGTAGGCATGGCTGTGTCTTTATATTGATAAAGACCATACAAATACACTGCAGCAATAGGGCCGGCTAAAATAAAGCGCGAAAGGGTTACGCCAGCTACACTTGCATGTGCGCTTAATTTACTTTGCAGGGCATTTCGCCATGCTTGCATAAAGGCGGCTAAAAAAGTGAAAAAGATCCAGGTCATGGGGGTCGTCGGTAAAAAAATAAGGTCTATAAGTTAACAATCTTTAGTTATTAATGCGATGCATTAAGGGTGATAGTGAATATTCATCACCTGCGACATTATGCCGCACTGCTTTATAGGTAAACTTAGCTATAGTAAGTATGATGTTATTGTTTAGCCGCCTGCGTATGTCATAAAACGTGTTGGCGGCTTTTTTGTGTATGTGTGTTATATGTATTGGTCAAATAACTAGGTTTTAAAATAAGAGAATAAATTATGACAACATTAGTAGTATGCGCATTACTTGCTGTATTAATGCCTTATTTTGCAAAAATACCAGTGGCCATTGCAATGGCAAAGCTTGGCCAATACGACAATAAACACCCGCGCTCTCAACAAGCAAAATTAACGGGCTTTGGTGCGCGAACGCTCGCTGCTCATCAAAATTGTTTTGAATCACTTGCAGTGTTTGCCGTTGCTATTGCGGTGGTACTGGGAACTAACTCGGTAAATGCAGTAACCGAAACCTTGGCGGTTACTCATATAGTTTCGCGTACTTTGTATTGCATTTTTTATTGGTTGAACTTAGATATTATACGTTCGCTTGTATGGTTTATTGGCTTAGGCACTGCCATTGCCATGATTGTAGTGAGTATTTAATTTTATTGTTAAAACCACAAAGCAAGCGGCCTAAAAGGGCGCTTGCTTTGTGCTCTTGCATCACTCATTAGCTTTAATGCGATACTTTAATTCGCTCTATTAAATCGGTATTAGCAACCTCGCTGTTTATAGCAAAATCGAGCTGTACAAGTACATCATTAAAGCCTGCCTCAGAGATTTTATACTCCCACTTTGCCAGCGCTTCTTTAGCTGATTTATCAAAAACGTCTGACGGCTTAGATTGAATGACACTAATGTTTTTTGTTCTGCCATTGGCGGCTATATCGTACTTTAATACAACCGAGCCGCTAATGCCTTGCTTAGCGGCTTGGGCTGGGTAGACAGGTTCAATGCGTATTGTTGGTGAAATATGATCCTCTTTCGTTATTTCAGCTTGGGGCTGTTTTGCAATGGCTAAACCGCTAAGCATGCTTGCTGCTATTAGCAGTAAGCCACCTCTGGCAAAGCGAGAGCTGCTGCCACTGTGCTTTATATTGGTAAGTCGTTGTAACATGGTTTTTTTATCTCCGTAGTGTGAATAAGCCATTAGACCTGCGGGCGCTGCCGCCGCGCAGTTAACTAAGGCTTTGCTGTATAAAATGTGTTGGTGTGTGGTTTTATTGGCAAGTACCTGCTGATCACAAGTTAGCTCCTGCAAGCGTCTAAAGCTTGCGTAAGCCATCCAGGCGAGCGGGTTAAACCACATTAAAATAGTAGTCAGTAACAGCAGGGCATTTATTAGGTTATCTTTGCGTTTTATGTGCACAGCCTCATGCTCTAAAATAAGTGCCAAAGTGGCTTTATCAAACTGGGTTTTGTAATTACTAGGCAGTATGAGCTTACTTTGTAAAATACCCATCACCATTGGCGATGCAATATGATTACTGGTATAGGTTTTAATGTGTGAGGTTAGAGGGTGTTCACGGCAAGATCATTATAAATTGAACTTATAGAGCAAGTAGTGATCAGATCAAGGCATAATAATTACTTGGTCGCATAAATATGAGCACTACTTTTCTGAAACATTTTAATTCAATTACAGATCCTC
>NZ_JAQREZ010000046.1:0-34696 GCF_028598715.1 Pseudoalteromonas sp. GABNS16E | reverse complement strand
AATGCGGTGTCTAAAGCTGTTTTAATATTCATAAAAAAATCCGATGGCAAATGCTCATCGGATTCTTACATCTATAGAAGATCGGTCAACTGATCATTAAAATATTTCTTAACTGATCGGCATTAGGCCTAAGCCGCTTTTTTAACGCTAAGTTAGTTAGCCTAACTTAGCGAGTATTTCAGTGCGTAACGCTTCATAATCAGGGTTAATGTCGCTTGCTAAACAAGGTTTAGCAAGTGCGTCGCTAAGTGGTTTTGGCATATCAAGTTCAATATTTAGAATCTCTTCTACGCTTTCTTTAAACTTAGCGGGGTGAGCAGTTGCTAAAAAGATACCTGCTGCGCCGGGTGCTTTATTCTCTACAAGACCTTGGTATGCAATAGCGGTATGCGGCTCTGCAACATAACCAGTTTGTTGAATATTTTTCATCACTGCTTGCGTATTTTCTTCGCTCACACTGGTTGAGTAAAAATTATCGTAGCTAAACCAGTTATTATCTAACATTGTTTGCACTCGTGGCCAGTTATTTGGCTTGCTCACATCCATCGCATTTGAAAGCGACTCAAGTGTGGCATTTGGCGCCCAATTTTTATCAAGCATGTAACGTGGCACGGTGTCGTTTTGATTTGTAGTCGCGCTTAGTTTACCCACCGGCAAACCAATTACTGCACCAATCATGGCGGCACATACATTGCCAAAGTTACCACTAGGGACCGAAATATGCGCTGTAGCACGCTTTTCTTTTGGTAGCTGAGCAATGGCTTCAAAGTAATAACATACTTGTGCCACTAGGCGGCTAATGTTGATTGAGTTAGCTGAATTAAGGCCAAGTGTAGATTTAACTTCGTCATCTAAAAACGACTTTTTAACCAGCTCTTGGCAATCATCAAAACTGCCATCAACCGCGTAACAATGAATGTTGTTACCAAGCGTAGTAAATAGCTTTTGCTGAGCAAGCGAAATTTTGCCTTTAGGGTATAGAATAACCACATCTATATTTGGCTTGTTGTAAAACGCATGTGCAACAGCAGCGCCAGTATCGCCAGAGGTTGCCGTTAAAATCGTGACTTTTTCGCCTTGATTAAACTGTGCTAAACACTCAGCCATAAAGCGCCCGCCAAAGTCTTTAAACGCAAGCGTAGGGCCATGAAAAAGCTCTAAACAATAGTTATTGTCTTCAACCTCTACCAATTTTACGGGGAAGTTAAATGCATTTTTAACCATTTGAGCAACGGTATCAGCGGGTAATTCATCACCAATAAGGTGCGATAAAATTTTGCTACTGCGGGTAACAAAGTCCATATCTAATAACGCATCTACATCGGCGAGTGGCGCTAAGCTTTCAGGGAAAAATACCCCCTGATTACGCCCAAGCCCTGTTTTTACCGCTTCAACAAACGACACTTTTTGAGAATTTTCTTTTAAATTATGTAATTGCATAAATGCCTATCCTATAAAACTGTTAATTGACGCGTGCCGTCGTTATCTAATTTACAAATGTGGCAAAAGCCCTGCTCATTTATATAGTTTTGCGCTAACCACTGCGCACATTTTTCAGCAGCTTCTAATGTTTTACACACTGTAAATAACGTAGGGCCCGCACCTGAAATACTGACAATTTCTGCACCAAGCGCTGGCAAATTTGCTTTCGCTTCGCTAAACCCTGTTATTAACGGCGCTCGGTACGGCTCTGCTATATCGTCTTGCATAATACTCAGTGCATCATCAAAACGCTGCGTTAATAACAAACTGCTAAATGCCGATAAACGCTGTGCAAACTCAACCCCTGCATGCATGCTTAGCTCTTTAGGTAATACCGAGCGTGCCTTTGCGGTATTAAGCGAAAACCCAGGAAACGCCGCTACGTAGTACCAGTTTTCATCAACTGGTAGAGCAATTGACTTATCAGGAATTAAATCGCCTGTAAGCTGTAAGCCCCCTAAATAACACGGGGTGATGTTGTCATAATGACGTCCGCCACTGACTATAGCTTCAAAATCAGCCATTAATTCAATCAGCTCAACTTGGCTTAAATTAGTTTGAGCAAACTTATCAAGCGCAGCAAAGGTTGCTACCACCGAGCACGCACTCGAACCTAGCCCTGAGCCAATTGGTAAGTTCTTTTTAAGCTCTAATTTTACACTTGGCATATCTGGCGCAACGTGCGCTCTAAAATGCACTAAACATTGATATGCTAGGTTTTCGCTCGCATCGCTTGGTAACTTATGCGCATATTCGCCAGAGCAAACAAACTCATCACTTGCTGCGGCACTTACTACGGCTACATCACCTAACAAGCTGCCATCAATAGGCGCAAGCGCTGCACCAAGTGCATCAAAGCCCACTGCAAAATTACCTATAGACGCCGGAGCATATACTTCTATCATAATGCTCTCCTAGCGCGATAACGTTTTTAATACGTCGGCAAATACGCCTGCAGCGGTTACTGCAGAGCCTGCACCGTAACCACGAATTACAAATGGGCGTGGTTGATAATACTGGCTTAAAATAGCTAACGCGTTTTCACCATCACGAATAACATTTAATGCATGCGATGAGTCTACCGCTTCAATACCTACTTTACAGTGACCTTCTTTAATTGTACCTACATAACGAAGTACCTTGCCCTCTGCTGCCGCACTTTGAATACGGTCGTTAAACTCAGCGTCTAAACTTGGCAGTTTAGCCATAAATTCATCTACGCTGTCGCCTTGAGCAAAACCTTGAGGCAATACTGACTCGACTTCTATATCACTAAGCTCTAATTTCATGCCGGCTTCGCGAGCAATAATAAGTAATTTACGTGCCACATCGGTCCCCGATAAATCATCGCGTGGGTCTGGCTCTGTAAAACCGCTTTCTTTTGCTTTAATAGTTGCCTCAGAAAGTGATAAACCATCTTCTAGTGCACCAAACATGTACGACAGTGAGCCTGATAAAATACCGCTAAACTCAAGTAACTCATCACCTGCACCAAATAACGACTGTAGGTTATCGATTACCGGTAAGCCTGCACCTACGTTTGTTTCGTATAAAAACTTGCGGTTATTTTTTTGTGTTGCTGCAATTAAGTCTTGGTAATAATCATACGAGCTGGTTGTTGCTTTTTTATTAGCGGCAACCACATGGAAGCCCGCATTTAAAAAATCCACGTACTGAGCTGCTAGCGCATCAGAAGACGTACAATCTACAAGCACCGGGTTTACTAAGTGATTTTGTTTTACAAACTGCTCAACTAAATTTAAATCAAACGCTTGCTCTGATGCTGCAAGCTTTTGCTGCCAGTCATCAAATGCAATACCTTCGCTGTCTAAATGCAATTGACGAGAATTAGCAACGCCATATAGGTTTAACTTAATATTACGTTTTTCAAGCCACGCTTGCTGGCGCTCTAACTGAGAAATAAGCTCTTGGCCTACTAAGCCACAGCCAAGTAAAAATACGTCAATTGAAGGGACGTGGGTAAAAAAGTTTTCATGGCATATTTTCACTGCATCGTTACACAGCTCACCATCAATAACCGCCGAAATAGCACTTTCTGTAGAATCCTGCGCAATGGCTACAATGTTTACTTGGGCCTGTGCAAGAGAAGCAAAAAACTGTGCTGCTAAACCTTTGTGTGCACGCATGTTATCGCCCACTAAAGTAACAATGGCAAGATTACGTTGTACTTGCACAGGCTCAATTAAGCCTGCTTGTAATTCAAGTTCAAATGCACTTTGCAAGGCTTCTAGCGCGAGCGCTAAATCGCTTTCGTGCACACAAAAGCTAATGCTAAATTCACACGATGATTGAGTAATTAATACTATCGATACGTTATCGTGCGCAAGAGCATTAAATACCTTAGAGGCCATGCCCACTTTACCTTTCATGCCAGGGCCTGACACGGTTAGCATTGCTAAGTCTTTTAAGCTAGAAAGCGCTTTTACTGGCTCATCAGATGAATAGTCGTTACCAATTAATGACCCTTGAGCATCTGGGTTATGGGTATTTTTAATTTCGCACGGTACGCCAGCTTTCGCGCACGGTAAAATGGTTTTAGGATGAAGTACTTTAGCGCCAAAGTAAGAAAGCTCCATCGCTTCTTTATAAGATAAGAAATCAACTTTAGTTGCTTTTTTGATGTAGCGCGGATCAGCACTGTACACACCATCAACGTCAGTCCAAATTTGGCAAATTTCAGCATCTAAACATGCCGCTGCAATAGCTGCTGAGTAATCAGAGCCATTACGACCAAGTGTAGTAAGTTCGCCTTGCTCGTTGCTTGCTGTAAAGCCTGGCATAATGTAAATGGTGGCTGGGTTTTCTTTAAGTACTGCTTGAAAGCGTGCTTTACTCGTTACTAAGTCAACCTCAGCATCAATGTAGCCACCAGTAGAGGCAACACAACGCGTTGCTTCAAGGTATTGTGCATTGTGCGAGCTTAATAAACTTTGCATTAGCGATACGCTAACACGCTCACCAAAACTAATTACAAAAGCACGAATTTGATCTGGGCAACACTTAATAAGCGCCACACCATCTAGCTTATTTTTAAGCTCATTAAAATCTGGCCAGTTTGTTACTTCGCCACTGCTTTTTTCTACTTCTGCTTTTAATGTCTCGCATCGGCTTAACAAAGCTTGCCATTGCTGAGAAAAATCTTGACCTTGCTCAGCGGCACTTGCCAGCGCAACTAATGAATCAGTCATACCTCCGGGTGCAGAAAGTACCAGTAACATTTCATCTTTTAACTGTGCTTTTACCAGCAAAGCTACTTGTTGCAAACAGGCAAAGTCGGCAAGCGAAGAGCCTCCAAATTTTAAAACGCGCATTATTTATGTTCCTCATCCCATAAAACGAAAAAAGGCCTGTGTTCTTAGTGAACACAGGCCTTTAAATTTGTTGCACCGACCTATGCCACTATCCAGTAAGAATGGTGGTTGTAATAATAATGGTCAGTGCGCGATTAATTGTTTTCATAGAGCTAAGACTGCCTTAACAAAGGCTATGCTGTCAACCCCCAAATTAAAAGATAAAACAGCCTTTTTGAACATGAAAAAACCTAATGAATGCCAAATTTATGCAAAACTTCACTTAAAGCCGATTTATTAATAGGTTTATTTATAAAGTCGATGGCACCAAGCTGCGCGACTTTTTGCTTCATTTGTTGTTGTATATCAGCGGAGATCACTAGTACAAAACACTCTATTTTTTCTGCCTTAATGCGCGCCAGCACTTGTACGCCGTCAACTTCTGGCATGGTTAAGTCTAAACACAAAAGATCAAATTGCTGCAAGCGTAAAAGCGCCAACGCATCGGCCCCGTTTGCGGCTTGTTGAATGTCGGCACTCACGCACTCATTTAAACAACGCACAACTTGTTTGCGTGCAACAGTGGAGTCATCACACACTAATATAGAAAATTTCATCATGTTAACTACTAAAATAACCTTCTAAAAATTATAAAAACGAGCCGTCCGTTGGTTTTTGCTATTCTAACACGTTCCTAAAACTCTAACACTTTGCTTGTTCGCATAATGTAATACTGTAACCTTACAATAAAACGTTAAATATTATTAATAATTGCTCTAGCTGCCTATTAAAAATCATCGTTTTTGAAATCTCAGTAGGCATTAAAATTAATTTAAATCAGTTTAGTGCACTATTATTAAAACAAAACGACTCAATAGCTGGGCTATCTCTTTAAAATATAAATTTTTTATTTATTTTTAAGGTTTTATTGACTAACTTTTAAGTTAGAAATTGCAACTTAGATATAATTACACCGGATGAGTAAATCCCATATGTTACAAAAAAGCCTTTCTAAGAAATTGTTAACTAATGTTTTATCAGTGTATTTTTTGCTTACCTTTGTGGTGACATGTGGACAGGTGCTTGCAGAATTTGTAAATACTAAAGACTACATTCGTGATGAGCTAAGTACGCTACAAAAAACCTTTAGCCGAAGCTTAACACGCGCAATTTGGGAACTAAACACAAAGCAAACAATTACAACCGCAGAAGGCTTACTTGCTATACCTATGGTGGAGGGCATTATAGTGCGCGACGACAGCGGTGAAATTATTTCGCAGCTGGGGCGCTCTTTGGATATACACAAACTTTATAACCAACAACTCGTACAAGAGGAAGTCATTATAGAGGACACCAAATCGGGTCTCTTTGGTTATACCTTTCCCCTAATTTTTGAATTTTCTGGGCGCGCTACTCAAGTAGGTGATGTGACCTTGTTCTCTAGCCGCGATGTGGTATTTAGCCGAATAATGGTATCTATTTACTTTTTAATTGGTAACGCCATGATCAAAACCACCTTTTTGATCATTCTGTTTTTAATGGCATTTAGAAAGCTGCTCACCGACCCTTTAAACGAGTTAACCGATCAAATAGAAAACTTAGAGCTTGATGACTTAGAAGGTCAACACATAGACATTGAGACCGAAGAGCATAACGAGCTAAACGTTATGGAGCAGTCTTTTAATAACTTAATAGATAAAGTAGTTCAATACAGAAAAGAGCTTGAGCATACCCAACGTGAGTTGATTGTTAGTAACGAAAAGCTCGACCAGCACAATATACAGCTTGAACAAGATGTTGCCCGTAAAACGTCAAACTTAAGCCAAGCTATGATGGATTTACAACAGCAAAAGTACGAACTAGAAAAACAAAAGCTGGTACTAACCGAAGAAGTTGATTTACGCAGACACACCGAAGAAGAATTATTAACTAAACAAAAAGAGCTTGAACGCTACCTAGACGAGCTAAGCCTTGCACAAGAGCGCTTAGTAGGCACCGAAAAAATGGCTGCGCTAGGCGGATTAGTCGCCGGTATTACACACGACATAAATACACCTATTGGGATTGGTGTAACTGCTATATCGTTTTTACAAGAGCGTTTAAACACATTAGAAAATGCCTACAAAGAAAAAACGTTATCGCCCAAAGCATTAGAAGAATTTATAAACGAAGCAAAGCAAAGCACAAGCTTGCTTACAACCAACCTTGATAGAGCCTCTGAGCTTATTGCCAGCTTTAAACAAATAGCGGTAGACCAAGCCAGTGAAGCTGTAAGAACAATTAACTTTAAAGATTATTTAAACGAAGTAATTTTATCGCTCCACCCTAAACTTAAAAAAACCAAGCACACAATAAATTTACAGTGCCCGGATGATTTAGTTCTTAATCTGCCTGCAGGGGCGATTAGCCAAATTTTTACCAACTTAATTATAAACTCAATTATTCATGGTTTTGATAATATCGCGCAGGGCAATATTGATATAAATATTAGCGCCGATGACACACTCCTTATAATTGACTACACCGATAACGGCAATGGCGTAACAAAAGAGCAATTAGCCAAATTGTTTGACCCATTTTTTACTACAAAACGCGACCAAGGCGGCAGTGGGTTAGGCACACACATAACCTTTAACTTAGTTAAGCAAACACTTAGCGGCTCAATAGAGGCAAGCAGTGAGCCTGACAAAGGGCTTCATTACCATATTGAGTTTCCTAAAAACATGCCAAAGCCATTATTTAACCAATAACGGCTTTGCTTAAAATCAGCCATTTCGAGAACCCCATTTTATTGCTATGATTGAGCAAATTTAAAAGATGGAAAAGTTACCTTATGTGGTTTAGTAACCTGATTTGTTATCGCTTTAAACAAGATGTTTCGTACACTCAAGAAGAGTTTGAAAAAGCGTTAGAACAAGATGTATTTCGCCCTTGTGGCTCTCAAGACCTTTCTACATTTGGTTGGACAAAAGCATTTGGTAAGCATGGTGACTCGCTGGCGCATTTTTCACAAAAAAGCATTTTAGTGTGTGCCAAACGTGAAGAAAAAGTGCTGCCTGCATCTGTTGTTAATGAAATGGTTGCCGAAAAAGTAGATCAAATAGAAGCGGAAGAAAACCGTCCTGTTAAAAAGAAAGAAAAAGACGAGTTAAAAGAAAACATTTTAACTACCTTATTACCTCAAGCGTTTAAAAAATCAAGCCTACAGTTTGCTTTTATTGACCAAGAAAACGGCTGGGTTGTAGTAAACAGCGGCAGTTTTAATAAAGCAGAAGAGCTACTTGCATTGCTGCGTAAGTCTCTGGGCACATTACCAGTAGTACCTGCTTTTGCAAACTACGACCTAGATGTATTTTTAACTGATTGGTTAACTAACTTCAGCACCCCTGAAAACTTTGCTATAGGTTTTGATGCTGAGCTAGAAGAAGCCGACGACAGTGGCGCACAGGTTAAACTAAAAGGTCATGATTTATCGTGTGATGAAGTTAAATCGCACCTAGAAAATGGTAAACGCGTGACCAAACTTGCACTTGATTGGCAAGAACGCCTGAAGTTTATGCTGCAAAACGATGGCTCTATCAAGCGTTTAAGCTACTCAGAAACTTTAAAAGAAGAAAACGCCGATATTCCTAAGGAAGATATGGCAGTTAAATTAGATGCTGACTTTATTTTAGCCTCAGAAGAAATCAAGCTACTGCTTGAAGAGCTGACGGCCGGTTTAGGTGATGCAGAAGATTTATAAAACGCTAAAATTATAAGCGCTATTAAAACCAAAAAAAGCACGACTTAGCCGTGCTTTTTGCTTTTACCTTTATAACTGCTAATTAGCTAAATGTGTCTTTTACATTTTCGAGCATGTCGTTGTATTCGTCACTTGAAAATAGCTGCATAGAAGGAATAACGCCTTTATCTATGTAGGTTTGTAAAGCCGCTGATTTATCAGAAACCTGTAAAGTCCCCTCTAAAATAGCGCCAATACGAATAAAATCAACATAACCAATCTCTTCAGGGCGATACGTAGGGTCGGCCCAATGTCTAGCAACATTTACAAATTCAGGTGGAAACTCCCACGCTCCCATAATTGAGCCACCAATTTTACCACTGAGCTTTTGAATTGCATGCGCTAAAAAGCTTGGGTTAGCAAACACCTCTGGGTGGCGCTCAGCTTCGGTTAAAATAGGCAATACACCAATGTTATATACCAACGACGCCAACGTAATAGAGTCACTATTTAAAGATGTACGTTTATTATTTTGTAAATAAAACGCCATAAGCGTTATTGAATGCCCCGCCACATTTAGCGTTTTTTGCCACGCTTTACTCATGTAGCCTTTTATTAGCTCATTATTAGAAACAAACAGCTGCTCCATTGCCATTGCCGTTGCTATATTTTTAATTTGGCGTAAACCAATACGCGTAACCGCTTGCTGTAAGTTAGACACTTTAACCGCTCGGCCCATAATTGCACTGTTAGCCACTTTGATCATGCGCGCTGAAAGAGCCGGGTCTTGCCCAATCACATCTGACATTTGCATTAGGTTTACATCAGGGTTATCGGCCGCTTGGCGCACTTTGATTGCAACTTCAGGTAGCGTAGGTAAAACCAAAGTGTCGTTATTGATTCTATCAACCAAAATCGTTAATAGTGCATTTTCTGTAGACATAGAACTGTCATCCTTTTGTTTCTGGGCCGCAATGCAACTGCTAACCTCGGATAAAATGAGTAATACAATGAGTATTATCTAACTTACCGATAAAGTTAAGAAAATTATATAAATTAATTGTTATTATCGCCTGTAGGCGCGGTACAACGCCAAACACTTGCTATTTACCATTTAGTTTTGCTTTAATGCAGTCACTATAAGGAAACGTTTGTACGCGCTAGCAATTAAATTTAAGCGTACAAATAATTAAACTTACTTTTTTAACAGGCAATCAAATGATCTTAAACAAAATTAGCCAAGCAATTTTACTCTCAGGCGTCGTTTTTCTTAGTGCATGCTCAGAGCAAGCCCCCTCTTCGACCGAAGCCACAGGTGTAGAACTTGCTCAAAAAAGTGCCGCGCAAGCTGGCCCAGATTTAATTAATATTGATAAACAACGTTTAGATATTTACACCGACTTTAGCCTAGAAGCCGACCTATCTCATTTAAGTGAGAATCAAAAAGCCATGGTTGCTAAGCTTATCGATGCCTCTAAAATTATGGACGAGCTATTTTGGAAGCAGGCTTTTGGCGATAATAAAGACGCTTTTTTAGCAAAGCTAAGTGATGAAAAAGTACGTAAATTTGCTGATATTAACTACGGTCCTTGGGATCGTTTAAATGGTGACGAACCGTTTTTATCAGGTTACAAAGAAAAAGCCCTTGGCGCACAATTCTACCCAGCCGACATAACAAAAGAAGAGCTAAATAACGCCGACGTAGAAGATAAAAAAGGCCTTTATTCATTAATTAAACGTGATGAGCAAGGTAACCTTTACAGCGTGCCTTACTCAAAAGAATATGCTGAGGAGTTAGCTAAAGCAGCAGATTTATTACGTGAAGCCAGTAAGCTTGCCGATGACAAAGAATTTGCTAATTACTTAAACCTACGTGCTGATGCACTACAAAAAGATGATTTTCAGGGTTCTGACTTTGCCTGGATGGACATGAAAAATAACCCAGTTGATGTGGTTATTGGCCCAATTGAAACCTATGAAGATCAACTCTTTGGCTACCGCTCTGCTTATGAGTCGTATGTACTAATTAAAGATTTAAAATGGAGCGAGCGCCTAGCTAAATTTGCGGCCTTTTTACCAGAGCTTCAAAAAGGTCTACCGGTAGATGCTAAATATAAACAAGAAGTGCCAGGCTCAGACGCTGACTTAAATGCTTACGATGTGGTTTACTATGCAGGTCACTCAAATGCGGGCAGCAAAACGATTGCCATTAACTTACCAAACGATGAGCAAGTACAGCTTGAAAAAGGCACTCGTCGTCTGCAGCTTAAAAACGCAATGCGTGCAAAATTTGATAAAATTTTAGTGCCAATTGCTGAGCAGTTAATTGTACCTGAGCAACGTAAGCATATTACCTTTAACGCCTTTTTTGCCAATACCATGTTTCACGAAGTGGCTCATGGCCTAGGTATTAAAAACACCATTACAAATAAAGGCACTGTGCGCCAATCATTACAAGAGCACGCAAGTGCACTTGAAGAAGGTAAAGCCGATATTTTAGGTTTATACATGGTTGAGCAGTTACTTAAAAAAGGCGAAATTACCGAAGGCACATTAGAAGATTACTACACCACCTTTATGGCGGGTATTTTCCGCTCAGTACGTTTTGGTGCATCAAGCGCACATGGTAAAGCCAACATGATCCGCTTTAACTTTTTTGCTCAAGAAGGCGCTTTTTCTAAAAATGAAGAGGGTTTATACCGTGTAAATATGGAAAAAATGGGCGTGGCTATGGCTAAGCTGTCGCGCTTAATTTTAACATTACAAGGTGACGGCGATTACGAAAAAGTAGATCAACTAATCGCAACACATGGCGATATTAAAGAAGAGCTTGCTAAAGACTTAGAAAAGCTAAGCCAAGCTAATATTCCGGTTGATGTAACCTTTAAACAAGGCAAAGACGTGTTAGGCCTTAACTAACCCAACACGTAATACTTTGTAATAGTTTAATAAAGCGCTGTAGTTTATAACTGCAGCGCTTTTTTTAGCGCTATTATTTGCTCATCTGTGTATGGTTTTGCAGGAAACTTACCCCACACCGGTGCAGGCCACGCAGCATCAGTTGTAAAACGTGCAATATGATGAATATGTAATTGCGGCACCATATTACCCAAAGCGGCCACGTTTAATTTATCAGGGCTAAACACTTGCATAATAAGCTTGCTGAGTTTGGCCGACTCTTTTAAATATACAATTTGATCGGCATCAGATAAATCGATGATCTCTTTTAAATTAGGTTTTCTGGGCACCAATACAAACCAAGGGTATTGGCTGTCGTTAAGTAATAGCACCTTACATAAAGGCCAATCTGCCAGTTCTATACAATCGCGCCTAAGCTCTGGGGCGAGTTCAAAAGTGTGGTTCGTCATCGTCACATCCTAGTTAGTCTTTAATAATGGCCACTTTATAGCATTTATTTGCAGTTGCACACGCTTAGCTTTACCATTTAATACAATATTTATAATAAGCTAAGGCAACCTTGTGCTAAAAAAAATAAAACACTTAACCCTCGCACTACCGCTAGCTGTTGGCGCACTAAGCGTACAAGCAAAACCATTATCGCTAGAGCGTATTTTTGATGATCCGAGCTTGTCGGGTAAAGCTCCCGTACAACTTAAGTTTTCACCAGACGGTAGCCGCGTAACTTACCTGCAAGGTAAAACCGATGACTACAACCGTTATGATTTATGGGAATACAACTTAAAAGATAACACCAACAGAATACTGGTTGATTCTGCAAAGCTGTTTTCAGGCCCAGAAAACCTCTCTGATGAGGAAAAAGCACGCCGCGAACGTCAACGTATTTTTGGTAAAGGTATTTTAGAGTACAAATGGTCTAAAGACGGCAAAGCCCTGTTATTCCCACTCAATGGTGACCTGTATTATTACGAGCTTGCATCTGGTAAAAGTAAAAAACTTACCAATACAGAAGCGTTTGAAACCGATGCCCGTTTTTCTCCTAAAGGTAACTATGTATCGTTTATTCGCGAGCAAAACCTTTACGCTTTAGCACTTGATTCAGGTAAAGAAATACAACTGAGCAAAGATGGCGGCGGCGTTATTAAAAACGGCATGGCCGAATTTGTAGCACAAGAAGAAATGAGCCGTATGACTGGCTACTGGTGGGCAGGCGACGAATCTAAAATTGCATTCACTCGCGTAGATGAAACCCCAGTAAAAGAAGCTATCCGTAACGAAATTTATGCAGACGAAGTAAAGCTATTTAATCAACGTTACCCATTTACAGGCACCGACAACGTTGAAATACAACTAGGCGTTGTGTCTTTAAATAATCAAAACGTTGACTGGGTTGATTTAGGCGACGATAAAGACATTTACATTGCACGTGCTAAATGGCTAAAAGACAGCACAACTCTTTCGTATCAATGGCAAAATCGCTCACAACATAAGTTAGAACTACGTTTTTACAATAGCGATACTAAAACGCAAAAAGTAGCGCTAACAGAAAGTAGCGATACGTGGATCAATTTAAACTTTGATCTGCATTTCTTAAAAGACAAAAAGCATTTTGTATGGGCTTCTGAGCGCGATGGTTTTAAACACCTTTATTTGTACCGCACTAACGGCCAGCTAATTCGACAAATCACCTCAGGAGACTGGGTTGTTGATAGCTTAAAAGGCGTGGATGAGAAAAAAGGCATAGTTTACTTTGCAGGACGTAAAGACACCCCGCTTGAAAGCCATTTATACAGCGCACCACTGTTTAAAAAAGGCAATATTAAGCGCATCACCGAACAAGGCCAATACCACAAAGTGGTAATGGCTAAAGACAGCAAAACGTTTATTGATAATAGCTCATCGGTAAACAAGCCTAACTCGGCGGCACTACGTAAAGTAAATGGCGAATTTATCACATGGCTTGAACAAAATAATCTTGATGATAGCCACCCATTAACACCTTATTTAAGTGATTTAGCAACTCCAGAGTACGGCACAATTAAAGCAGAAGATGGCCAAGTAATGCATTACCGCTTGTTTAAACCAAGTAATATTGCAGACGGTAAAAAGCACCCAGTAATTGTTAATGTATACGGCGGCCCGCATGCACAACGCGTAACAAATAGCTGGCGCAGCAAAAACTTGTACTTTCAATACATGGCGCAACAAGGCTATGTTATTTTTCAGCTCGATAACCGAGGCTCATACAACCGTGGTAAAAGGTTTGAAGACGCTATTTACAAACACTTAGGTGTTGTAGAAGTAGCAGATCAAATTAAAGGCGTTGAGTTTTTACGCACGCTTGATTACGTAGACCCACAACGCATTGGTATTTATGGCCACAGTTATGGCGGATACATGGCCCTAATGACCATGTTTAAAGCAGGCGATTACTTTCAAGCCGGTGTATCGGGAGCACCAGTTACTGACTGGGCACTTTACGACACCCATTACACTGAGCGCTACCTTGGTCATCCAAAAACCAATGCCAAAGGCTACGAAGACAGCGCCGTATTCCCATACGCTGATGGCTTAAAAGGCCCGTTAATGATTTACCATGGCATGGCTGATGACAACGTGTTATTTACCCACGCCACTAAATTATTTAAACAACTACAAGATAACGAAAAACAGTTTGAAATGATGACCTACCCAGGCTCAAAACACAGCTTACGCGGTAAACAGGTGCAAACACATTTACACCAAACCATCACAAACTTCTTTAATCGACATTTTGATGTTAAATAATCATATGACGACTAAATAGACTAAAGGCTGATTGAAAAATCAGCCTTTTTTTTGTCTTAATAGGTTAGTGAGCCTAGATTAAACGCTGTTTTTAGCTACGCTTATTCTATGCGCTAAGGCGTACACTAATTGAGGACAAATTAATGCTTAACCTACGTAGTTTCAGTATTTTCCAGCGTTTTTTACTGTTAATAGCCATTGTTGTATTTGGCTTAATAGTACTTAGTATATCTAGCTTAACTCATCAATATAGCTCACTCAAAAACGAGCAATATCTAAAAACCCAAAATGTAGTAGAAACGGCATACAGTGTTATTGAGCATTACCACCAGCTTGAACAAAACAATATACTCACACAAGCGCAGGCTCAAACACAAGCACTGGCCGCTATAAAAGCGCTGCGCTATGACAAAACAAATTACTTTTGGGTAAACAACTACCAGCCCCAAATGGTAATGCACCCAATAAAGCCTGGGCTTAACGGTAAAGACTTAAGTAATAATAAAGACCCCGACGGCAAAGCACTTTTTGTAGAAATGGTGAACATTGTAAAACAACAAAAAGAAGGTTTTATACCTTATAAATGGCCAAAACCAGGAAAAGATCAGCCGGTAGATAAAGTCGCATTTGTAAAAGGCTTTAGCCCGTGGCAATGGATTATTGGCTCAGGCGTATACCTAGATTCAATAGATGAAGCATTTAGCGAGCAGCGTAATCTCATCATAATTAGCGCTTTAGTTATGATTATTGCTGTCATTTTATTAAGTTACTTTATTGGTAAAAGTATACTCACGCCTACTCGTCTTGCCGCAGACATGATGAAAAACATATCGCAAGGTGAAGGTGACTTAACACGTACGCTAAACGAATCGGGCAATGATGAAATATCAGAGCTGTCACGCTCTTTTAATTTATTTGTTTTAAAAATGCGCGAGTCGTTAGTACATGTATCGCACAGTGCTGATGATGTAAGCCGACACGCTCACACGGTGGATGAGTCAAGTAGAACAAGCCACTCATTTATTGAGCTACAAAACGACAGCTCCACACAGGTAGCTGCCGCCATGGAGCAAATGACGCACCAAATTCATGATGTGAGTCGCAATGCCGACGCCGCAGAACAAGCTGCCAATGATGCAGCGCAAAATGCCTCAACCGGTAAAAACGTGGTAGCGAATACCATTACCGCCATAGAAACACTCTCAAGTAATATAGAAACAGTGAGCCAAGTAACTGAAGATTTAGCAAACGAAAGTAACAATATAGGCTCTGTGCTTGATGTGATCAGAAGTATATCGGAGCAAACAAACTTACTTGCACTCAACGCTGCTATAGAAGCGGCTCGTGCAGGCGAGCACGGCAGAGGGTTTGCAGTTGTTGCCGATGAAGTGCGCACATTAGCCAGCAGAACAGGGCAAAGCACAGATGAAATTCAAGCCATGATCACTAAATTACAAGAAGGCGCTAAAGCGGCAGTAGAGGCGGTAAAATCAAGCCAAGCACTATCGGTGACGACGGTAGAGCAGGTTTCATCTGCAGATACATCGCTCAATGAAATAGAAAGGCTGGTATCTATAATTACCGACATGAACAGCCAAATAGCCCGAGCCACCGAGCAGCAAACGCAAGCCGCTGACGAGGTTAATTTACGTATTAACGAGCTATCTCAATCAACCGAGCAATCACTAAATAATACAAAGCAACTTACCGATGCCAGCGATAACCTTAAACAAAGTAGCCAAGGGCTTTCGAGCGTGGTTAATCGCTTTAAATTAAAATAATTTCAAAAAAAAGCCCTGAATTAACAGGGCTCTTTATTACATAAGCGTTTTTAGCTTATACCATTTCGCATAATTAAGTGATCTATTTTTAGGATGGAAAAACGTGTTGATGGCTAGGCAAAAAATTTGCTATTTAGTTGTTCTAAATGAGAATTTTTTAACACAGATAGCGACACGTTTAGCCCCGAAAAATGATTAAGTATTATTGCGGATTGGTATTACATACAGTAGCGTGCAAATAAGCTGGTTACTGATGCTGCGGTTGGCTTACCGTGCTGCCAATCACCGCCTTCAACACCACTACCGGCAATGTCCATATGTACATAAGGAAGCGGCTGCTCAGAGTCGTTACCGTGTTTATCAAGCCCACCAACAACGGCTAAAAACGCCATAGGGAATTGATGCCCACGGGCTGTAACAGCAGAGGCCGCATTATTGCTTGATAAAACATCATCAGCGAGGGTACGCGGTTTGATAAAGTCGTAATCTTCACGGCGAGAGCGAGAAACCTCAGCTGCATCTGCCCATAAATCACCACAATCCGCTATTTGACGAGAGGTATTAGCGCTACGTGCAGGTCCGTTTTCAACATATGCTCCATAAGGGCCCATAGCACGTGCCGCATGGCCTGTTAGGGTTGCTAGGGTGAATAATGTTGGATTAACTTCGCCTTTGGCTACATCTTTCATTTCGCTAAGTAGGTCACCCATAGCTAAGCGCCCTTCTGCATCCGTGTTACCAATGCGTACACGTACGCCTTCACGGCTAGTGATAATTTCATCTGGTACAAAACAATCTGAGCCAATTGAATTACGAACCACAGCTAAGTAAGAAATAACTTTAACGCCTTTAGGTTGGTAATCTGCCACGGCTTTCATAAAGCCCGCAACGGATGCAGCCCCACCTTTATCACGACTCATACCCGCCATGTAACCGCCTACTTTTAAATCGGCGCCGCCGGTATCGTAAACTAATCCTTTACCAACAAACATTAGCGTGCGCGTTACTTCACCTTCTGGCACGTACTCTAGCTTAACAACACGTGGGTGGTGGCGCTCAACCGCATAAGATGCGCGAGCAACGGTGCTAAGCATAGGGTAGTTTTTATCTATCGTGTTAATATCGTCAATCACATCAACCGCTACTTTAGAGCCTTTAAAAAGCTCAACACAGTAATCAGCAAAGCGTGGTGGCGCCATACGTTCAGGCTCAGTACCGCATAAGTCACGTGCCGCATATTGCCCTGCTGCAATTGCATTTACAGCTTTAACTGTTTGCTCATTTGCATCTATTAAACCTATTTGCGTAATAGGCTCAATGCTTTCGCCGTGGTATTCGCGTGCTTCAAGAGGCTGCCATAATGCTTGGCATGCGCCTAAATACGCCACTTCTAATGCATGCTGGTAACGCGCATCTGTATGTAATTTTGGTAAGTAAATAGCAGGGTTTACACTACCCGCGGCTTTTGCTTCGTTAATCGCTAGCTTAGCGGCATCAAAGTAGCGTCTTACATCATCGTAATCGCGGTTAAGCGGCCCCGTAGGTGCTAAAACAACCCGTACATTATCAACCACTAAAAACGTAACTTGTTTACCAATACGAGAATCTACTTTAGCGTGTGATTCGATAGCATCACTTAATGAGTTATTGGCTAATTGAGAAAAGTCATCACTAATTATAATAAGTGCATCGTGAGAAAATGAGTCAAAGCTTGCACTAAGTGATTGTGCAGCTATCGCTTGAGGATATGCCATAAGTAAAACTCCTGTTAGAAAACATAAGGGGCTATTATCGTTGATATAAAAACACAAAACCAGCCAACTGCGACCAGCTCATTTTAATCTGGCAACTTGGTTTTACAGCTAACTAAAGTGACTCAGTGTTTTAGAAGAAATTAACAACCACTATATAGTTTTTTGTAAAGGCAGCCCCTGCTTATACCACGTTTAAATTACTTTGCTAAAGCACTCTAAATTGCAAAAAAGCGTGTAGTTAATCAAGAATACTCAGTTGCAGATTTAAATTAGGTTCATTTTTAACACCCACTCCAATACCTAATAAACGCACTGGTTGCTGCATCCCGCGTTGATACGCCTTAGAGAGTAATTCAGTAAAAATAGCAGTATTTAATTGATGATGAGCTTGATCAGCTGAGGTAACAACAAAGTTTGCAAACTTCACTTTTACACTTAGCTTATTAATACGATTTTGTAGCTGTTGCTTATTAAGGCGCGCTGTTAGCTCTTCCAGTAATTTAGGTAACTGATCTAAACATTCTTGTAAGCTGTTTTTATTGTATTCATAGGTGTGTTCAACACTAAGGGATTTACGGACTCGCTCAGTGGTTACTTTACCAATATATTCGCCAGCACATTTTTGATAAAGCGATACACCAAAATTCCCCACATGCTGCTGCATCCAATTAACGCCTTTCTCGCGAACGTCTTTACCTGTGTATAACCCCTTTAAATTAAGCTTTTCGAGGGTTACTTTGCCCACACCAGGGATTTTACCCAGCGGTAAATTATTTAAAAACGCATCAACTTCATCCGGTAAAACCACAAATTGGCCATTGGGTTTATTTTCGTCACTGGCTATTTTGGCAATAAACTTAATGGGGGCAACCCCGGCAGAGGCAGTAAGGCCGGTATCGTTATAAATATCTGCTCTAATTTGCTGAGCAATAAGCGTTGCGCTGCCTTTGCATGCGGTGCTGTTGGTTACATCTAGGTAAGCTTCATCAAGCGACAGCGGCTCTATTTGGTCGGTATAGCGTTTAAATACAGCGCGTATTTGGTTAGAAATTTCTTTATAAACCGCCATGCGTCCAGGCACAATAACTAAATCGGGGCATAATTGCTTACCGTGGTAGTTAGACATAGCCGAACGAACACCATATTCGCGCGCTATATAATTTGCTGTAGAGAGCACGCCACGACGGCTATTGCCACCAATCGCTAAAGGCACACTGGCAAGTTTGGGGTTATCGCGCATTTCAACCGCTGCATAAAAGCAGTCCATGTCGATATGAATAAACTTTTTCATTACCACATAACAACTGTTTATTTATACAGCCATTATTAAGGATTCACTTTCATTAAGCAAGTCCATTAAAGCCTGTTTAACTTGCTAAAGTTAAAGCGCTACTAGTTATAGCGCGTTAAACCGTGCAAGCTTTAAACAGCTTTTTTAAAACGGCTGCTTAAAACGCTTTGATTTTTTAAAGCAATGTAGCCAAAAAACAAACTCCAATAAAAACCCCGCAGCTAAAAGCATTATGCCGCCGGAGGCATTACCCATTGCATAGCAAGCAAAAGACGCTATAAAAACTAAACTGGCTAAAGCCCAATTAATTATATTTTGCATGTGTGTTCTCGTGTGTGTTGTCTGTGTTATTTAACTGTAGTCCTAAAAATAAATAGGTACAATCATCTTATAAAAAAACATGGCATTTATTGTCTTGAGCTACAAACACCATATTGATAACCTCATTCATTTAAAACTAAGAGTACACATACATGCAAAGGTTCAAAGAACAGCACCCTATTCATACCGATATCACCGTAGCATGGGCCGATATGGACGCCCTACAACATGTTAACAACGTGGTGTACTTGCGTTATTTTGAAATTGCGCGTATCGATTTTCTAAATAAAATAAATCAGTTTGATACGATAAAACCAGGTGGAATAGGCCCGGTCATTAGTGAAAACAATATTCGCTATAAACGTCCAGTGACCTTCCCAGATACTTTAACCGTAGGTATTACTATTTCAGATATAAAAAGCGACCGTTTTATGATGAATTACTCTGTATTTAGCCATGCTCAGCAAGCTATTACTACCACAGGCTATTCTCAAGTTGTTATGTTTGACTTTAAAACAGGACAAAAAGCGGCGATTTCAGAGCCATTATTATCGGCACTACACCAATTCGCTTAAATAGGTTTTATTACGAATTGGTATTAATTATCCACTCTCAAGATCTTACATAATTTAAGGATTTTAAATGCAATACAGTCCGTTAGGCAGCAGCGGTGTTGATGTTTCTAGAGTATGCTTAGGCAGCATGACTTGGGGTAAACAAAATACCCAACAAGACGCCGATGAGCAAATAGCTTATGCCTTGGCACAAGGCGTTAATTTTATAGATACTGCCGAAATGTATGCAATTCCTCCTTCACCAGAGACCTACGGTAAAACAGAGCAAATTATAGGTAACTGGCTTAGTCGCAATGCGCAAAAGCGCGGTGATATTGTATTGGCGAGTAAAATTGCAGGCAATGGCCTATCGTGGGTACGAGATGGCGGCGATATAACACGCAGCGCTGTCATTGAGGCCGTAGATAACTCGCTGAAACGCCTACAAACCGACTACATAGATTTATACCAATTGCATTGGCCTAATCGCTCTACCCCACATTTTGGCAGGCAGTGGCCAGGTAAACTCACTTTTAGTGACGTAGATACTGAGCAACAACAGGCGGGTATGCTTGATATTTTAGAGGGCCTTGATGAGTGTGTTAAAGCTGGGAAAATAAAATATTGTGGCCTATCAGATGACACCCCATGGGGCATTAGCCAATTTCTAAATTTAGCAAAAGCGCATAACTTACCGCGTATGGTGTCTATTCAGAACGAGTTTAGCCTAGCGCACGCTAAAGATTGGCCCTACTTAATTGAGCAGTGTATCCATGAAGACATTGCTTATTTACCTTGGTCGCCGCTTGCTGCTGGCCTGCTAACGGGTAAATACCTAAACGGTGCACGCCCAGCGGGCTCGCGTTGGACATTTATGCAGCGCAATGGCATTTTTAGAGATACCCCTAACGCGCAAAAAGCCACGCAGCGTTATGTAGAGCTTGCACACGCAAGCGGCATAACCCCAGCCCAATTGGCACTTGCTTGGTGTAATCAAGTCGATGGCGTTACCTCGTCAATTATTGGTGCGACCAGCATGGCGCAATTAAAAGAAGACATTGACGCTTTTAGCATAACTTTAAGCGACGACACGCTAACTGAAATTGGCACTATTTTTAAAGATTACCCGCAGCCATATTAAACCCAAATAATAGGCAGTTTTTTACTGCCTTTTTCTCTCTTACATTTGAACATATACAAAGTAAAACTATACTAAAGTTACCTTAAAATGATTGTTTTTAGTGAGTTATGCTTAGAAATGTAATTTTATTCTTTGGTGTGCTTGGTGGTTTAATGCGTTACGGGTACGCTGACAATACTCACCCAATTAAAGAAATTGTATGGTTACAAAGTTACACGCCCCCGTTTCATATGGATAAAGATTCGCATGCGCCGCAAGGTGGTATTTGCGACAACCTCACCGAGCAACTAATTAACAGTATTGATGATGTAAAACATACACGACTAATCGTGCCGCAAGAGCGAATTAATAAGCACTTAAATGAAGGCGATAATGTATGTTTTCCGTGTGTTATTCATAAAAAAACAGCCAATGGGGTGTTACAGTTTTCTACCCCCACCACGGTTTACCCGCCTTTTTCGGTTTTAACCACTCAAAAACTTGCTCCAGAAATACACGCTAAGCATGGCAGCCCTATTAAACTTATTCATTTATTGTCAGACGAGCAATATGTGTATGGTCAAGCAGCGGCGCGCAAGTTTACTTCAAAAATTAATAAAATAATCGAAAACACCACGGTGTATCATAAAGCATCGCTAAGCTGGAGCAGCGAAAATGAAAGCCAAGCTGTTATTGCTCGCTTAAGTCGCGGCTTTTTAGATTACACAATAGACTACCCGTTTATGGGGGATTATTTTGTCAATCACAGTAAGTTTAAAAATATAGTCAGTTTGCCAATTGAAGAAGACCCCAGAGAGTTTGTTTTAGGGGCTATAGGATGTGCAGTAAGAGCACCGAATGATTTTGCTACCAAGGCGCTTAATAAAATAAATAAAGCGCTACATAAGCAGGTATTACAATCGCCTGCTTATATAAATAGCCAGCGTTTTTGGTTAGAGCAAAGTTTTCCGCAGTTTACTAAGCATTACCAACAGCAAATACTTAACCCTATTGCGCCTGCCAGCTCTGCGATAACAAGCAGGTCGAATTAGCAAACAAGCTTACTGTAAATACGCTGTTTACAGGCACTTCCCCTACGCCTGCAGGCGTCCCTGTCATTATTACATCGCCATTTTCTAAGTGCATAAACTCATTAATTTCACTTAAAATATCTTTAGGCTTATGTATCATAAATTGCGTATCGCCTTGTTGAATAACGTTATCGTTAATTTTAAGCTCAAACGTAAACACCTGCTCAGCATCCGCTATAGCTACAAAGGGCGTTAATAATACCGAGCCGTTAAACGCCTTGGCGCGCTCCCACGGTAACCCTTGATTTTTAAGCTTACTTTGCACGGTACGTTTAGTTAAATCCAACCCTAAACCTACGCCTGCCAACTCATTATTTTTAATAACAAAACACAGCTCGGTTTCATAATGCAGTGTGTCGTTATTGTGCGTAGCAAATAAGGTAGACGAAAGCGCACTGTTCGGTTTATTAAACAATACCATTTGATCTGGTAGCTCATTATTAAGCTCAGCAATATGCGCGGTGTAATTACGCCCAACGCATACTACTTTAGAGGGCGTTAATATCTCACTTTCTAGTTTTATCGACTGCATAAAATAACTTCTAAATTACGAGCTGATCAAGGTTTCTAATAAGCTCAGATTAATCGGCTTCAAAAGTACATGATTAATATTTAAATCTTTGATCTGCTTAGGATCGGGCTCTGCACCACTAACAATCACTAAGCTTAAGTCAGGGTAACGTTCGTTAATTTGCTTCCCTAAATCTACACCACGCCCGTCAGGTAAGTGCATATCTAGCAATACCTTATTAAATTGTTGGTCATGATTGAGGGTTTGTAAACACTGTGCACACGTTGAGGTAATAACGGTTTCTACCCCTAAACTTTCTAGCAGCAACTGCGTAATTTGCGCTGCATCTTGGTCGTCCTCAACCAATAAAAAGCGCTGCTTTTTCTCTATTACAGCTTTGTCGCTGTGAATGTTTTTAGCTTGAGGCGCATGCTCTGGCGATACTAAGTAATCTTGTAAGCATTGATACAAAGAAGAGCTATCAACGGGCTTTGGTATTACATCGTTAAAGCCAAGGGCGGCAAGCTCTTCGTGTATGCCTTTCATAGTGGCGGCAGTAAGCGCAATAATTGGGCCTGTATAGCCCATTTTTCTAAGCTCTATTGTCGCTTCTTTACCACCCATTACGGGCATATGTATATCAATAAAAATAATATCATAAGGAGAGCGATACGCCTCGGCAATTCTTACTTTTTCAAGCGCTTGCTGGCCATGCTCGGCGTAGTCTACGCGCGCACCACATGTGCTAATCATATGGCCAACTAACATGCGTAAATCGCGTAAATCATCAACCACTAATACGCGGCCTGTCACTTTACAGGGGGCTGATTTTGCCTGTAATTGCGAGCCACTGCTAAAGTTTAATACTTGGCGTTCTACTTCGCTTATATCACCTGGGTACACCGAAATAGTAAAGGTAGAGCCTTCCCCCATCCTAGAGGTTAAATCAATACTGCCGTGCATACGCGCTAATAGCTCGGCACAAATAGCAAGGCCTAAGCCTGCTCCGCCAACAGAGCGCGATTCTACATCGGCTATTTGCTCAAAGGGTTTAAAAATTAATGCTTGTTTTTCAGGGGCAATCCCCATGCCTGAATCTTTAATACTAAAAAATAGCATTTCTTGGCCTTCAACCCACTCGGTCCAGGCACTAACCACTATTTCGCCCTTTTCGGTAAATTTAACCGCATTATTGATTAAGTTAATGAGTATTTGGCGTACGCGGGTGGCATCTACTCTAACAATAAGAGGTAAGGGCTGTAGAGACTCAAAGCGAAGGTTTAAGCCTTTATCAAGCACAGATACACGCATTAAGGTGTAAACATCAGCCAGCATGCTATCTAAGTTTACTTCACTTAAGGTGAGCTCTAATTTGTCGGCAGCAATTTTAGATAAATCGAGCACGTCGTTTAACAAGCTCAGCAAGTGCTTACCGTTTCGGTAAATAACCCCTAATTCGTTTTCGGCCTGTTTGCTAAAGTCGCTTTGCAGCAGTAACTCTGTGTAACCTAATATAGATGAAAGCGGGGTACGTAATTCGTGGCTTAAGTGGGCTAAAAATCTGTCTTTTGAGCGGTTCTCTGCCTCGGCTTTTAAGCGCTCTACTCGCTCGCCTTCAACATCTTTACGCGCTAAAGCATAACGTATAGCGCGAGCAAACCGGCTCGAACTCATTTCTGTTTTTATAAGGTAATCTACCGCGCCGGCATCAAGTGCTGCAGAGTCTAATTCATCATTAGATTGCCCCGTAAGCATAATAATTGGCCCGCTAAACCCATTAGCAATGGCCTTTTTTAATACACTTAGCCCATTTGAGGCGCCTAATCGATAATCAAGCAAACAAATATCGTGATCGTTTTTACTTAAAATGCTTATTGCTTGCTCAGGAGAGCTTATCCAATCTATGTCAAATGTATGTGAATCTAACTGATCTAAGTAGTCGCAAGTGAGAATGTAATCATCTTCATCGTCTTCTACTAAAAGTAAGCGAGTCACTTTATCTAACATACTACCTCCTTTTAATTGCATTTAATAAGCCCCTAATTAGGGGCTTAATGTTGCTACTTATTTAGTCGTTAAACGTTGTCGGCAGCTCTACAAATTCTACCCAGTATTTTCCTAGGGTTTTCATTAAATCAACCAAGCCATCAAATGTTACCGGTTTAGTAATATAAGAGGCCGCTCCTAAGTTATAGCCTTTAACCATGTCTTCTTCTTGCTTAGAGGTGGTTAAAATAACAACCGGTATGCCTTTAAGGTTTGGGTTTGACTTAATGGTCTCAAGTGCTTCACGGCCATCCATACGTGGCATATTTAAATCAAGCAAAATCAACCCTGGGCGTGGCGATGAATTTTTATCTTCAAACTTACCCTTGCGCTCTAAGTACTCTAATAATTCAACCCCATCTTCCACAAAATGCAGCTCGTTTAATACACGGCTTTCGGCTAGCGCATCTTGCGTGAGTAGGCGATCATCCTCGTCATCATCTGCCATTAATATTGTAATAGGTTTCACTTTTGAATACGGCATCTAAGCCTCTCCTTGAAGTGTGAAAAGCGTTGTTTCCACAGGTAATTTTATTATGAAGGTTGCCCCTTCACCGTCTTTACTATGAGCAGTAATTATCCCACCATGCCGCTCAACTATACGCCTACAAACTGAAAGCCCAATCCCTGTGCCTTTATATTCCGAACGCCCATGCAGGCGCTGAAATGGTACAAATATTTTATCAGCATACTCTTGTGAGAAACCAATACCATTATCTTTTATGGTAATAATTTGCCAACCCACTTTTTCGTTATGCTCTTCACTAAACTCGTCTTTATGCTCGTACATTACGCTTATGTGTGGCTCAACACCTGGTTTTCTAAATTTAACAGCGTTAGACAGTAAGTTTAAAAACAACTGCTGCATTTGGCTTTTATCGGCTTGTATAACCGGTAGTTCGCCCACCTCTACGTGCGCATTGCTTTCTTTAATGGCAACTTCTAAATCACTTAAAATGTCGTTAACTACGCCTTTTAAGTCAGTGTCATCAAAGTCTCTACCTCGCGTTGTTACCCGCGAAAACTCTAGCAAATCGTTAATAAGGTTAGACATACGTTGCGCTGCATTTTTCATACGGCCTATGTAATCTATGCCTTTTTCGCCCAGCTCATCCTTAAACATGGTTTCTAGGCGGTCACTAAATGCTTGAATTTTTCGAAGTGGTTCTTGTAAGTCATGGCTGGCAACAAACGCAAACTCTTCAAGCTCACGGTTTGAGCGGCTCAGCTCGTCTGAATATAAGGTCAGCTCTTGCGTGCGCTCAGACACTTTAGTTGCAAGTGTTTCGTTTTGTCTTTCAAGCTCCTCACGGTATTTAGCCGCGTTTCTTAAATTTAGGCGTGTTAATAAAAACATACCAATTATTAAAAGCGCACTGGTAACCGCTGTAATAGCAAAGGTGATTTTTGCTTCATTTTTTATTTGTGCCAGCTTAGAAAAATGGCTCACCTTAAACAGTAATTCTCGGTCTTGAATATCATTAACTTTAACGCGAATATCTTTGTACAGCTCTCGCCCTCTGTGCGTATTTAATACATATAACGCCCGGCGCTCTTTATCATTAGTAGCCAGCTTAACCGTTTGTTTAAGCTCTTTAATTTTAGCTTCGGTTAACACTAATAGCTCAGCAATTCGCTCAGCTTGGCCATCAATTTCAGAGTGTAGAGACTTTACATGCTCCATTTGCGATTCTATTTGCCCTATCGCATCGTAATAAGGCATTAAGTAGTCTTCTTCTTCGGTGAGTAAGTAGCCGCGCTGGCCAGACTCTGCCTGCACAATTGATAAGTGAAGACGCTCAATAGCATCGGCTAATAAGCTGGTGTTATCCAAGCTTTTTTGCGTTTGCGTTAATCCCTGAATAGTACTTAATGCCAAAACTGCATTGCCAACAACAATACACAGTACTATTGCGATAAAAGCGGCCCACGTTATATTCGTTTTACCCTGCTGCTTTTGCTTACTCATTATGTGTAAATACCTAATTTTAAATGACTACTTATTATTAAAATCAGTAATGTTTTGCAAGCTTTCGCTACATTGCTGACAGTTTGAAATTATTTTATCGAGTGCTGCTAACGCTTTGTCTTTTGGCATATCGTTTTCTAATACCAGTTTAATGAGCTCTGCATTCATAGAAATTCTATTCAGTGGAGCTCTCGCATCATGTACCAATTTATTTAGCGTATTAACTTCTTTTTCATCACTCATATTACTTCCTATACTTATTCAACCTGAACTCTGGTTAAGAGACTTACTAAAATATTAAATTATAGTGATAACCAAATTCTTTTCTCTAGCCAGAGATTTTCAATGAAAACAAGCCGAATTTACGCGTCAATAGCTGGCCTATTGCAAGCAAATTAAACGTAATTAACGTTGAAAATAGCTGCTAGAGATAGGTTTATTATTCAGAGTTTAGGTTATTTATATTCTCCAATTCCGCCGTATGCGTTTAATCGGTTATACAATGTTTTTGTACTTATCCCTAGCATTTGCGCAGCTAGCGTTTTATTACCTTGCACCTTATCTAGCGTGGCGTGGATTAACTCTTTTTCGACTTCTTCAATGGTTTGCCCTGCCGAAACATGGTTGTCGGCCACTTGCGTATTTACGCGCGAAAACGGCGACTCTAAGTTATCCGGAAGTGTAATTTCGCTCGATTGTGGGTCGCTCATAATAAAGGCGCGATGGATAGCGTGGCGAAGTTCACGCACATTGCCTGGCCACTCGTATTGCTGTAGTTCTTTTAGCTGCTCGTTGTGCCAATAAAACGAAGTGCCATTTTCATCGTTAAGCTGCTCTAAAAAGGCTTTCGCAAGCAGTGGAATATCTTCTTTTCGCTCTCGCAGCGCAGGTATATCAATGGGGAAAACCGCAAGTCTAAAGTAAATATCTTCACGAATAATATTGTTTTGCGCTAAGTCGGTCAGCGAACGGTTAGTCGCAGAAATAACGCGGCAGTTTATAGGTAATTCACGATTGCCGCCTACACGTGTTACTTTTTTAGTTTCAAGTACACGCAGTAAGTTTGGCTGCATATCTATAGGCATTTCGGTTACTTCATCTAAAAATAACGTACCGCCATCTGCTTGCTCAAACACACCTTCTTTACGGGCAATTGCACCTGTAAAAGCCCCTTTTTCATGGCCAAATAACTCACTACCTATTAATTCTTTAGACAAAGCACCACAGTTGCTCGCCACTAAAGGGCCTTCGCATTGGCTTGCGTTATGAATTGCTTGGGCGACCACTTCTTTACCGGCACCGCTTTCCCCCATTAGCATCACGTTAGCATTGGTTTTAGCTACGCGCTCTATCATGGTGTAAAGCTTTTGCATTGGCTCTGATTCACCAATTAAGCTATTAAAATGGCGAGTAATAGCCGGAACTTTAGCTTTTTTAGCTGTTTTTTTAGGGCCGTTTAATACCAGCTCTAGGTCTTCGCGTTGCAGCGGCTTTAATAAATGCCCAACATCTTGCTCACACATGTCTGCCAAAATCCCTTTTACTGAAGGGTGGCCAGAAATAAGCGTCACTTTTGGAGACTGCCCAATCATTTTTAAATGATCGAGTAAATGAAGGCCACTGCCATCTGGCAGCATAAAATCGAGCAACACGTGATCAAAGGTATTATTTTCAAACCATTGATGTGCTTCTTTTAAGCTAGTTGCAGTACAAATGTTGTGCCCGAGGAATTCGACAATGTGGCAAACAACGTCACTAAATTCAACGTCATCATCGACTAAAAGTATGTTTAACATGATAAATCCCTATGCTTTTCTTCTTATTCTACGCACCCTATTTTGCAAATAAAAGGGGCTACTAGAATCTCTTAAGAATGATTAAACTATTGAGTCTTTTAACGTTTAATTTTAACAACCGAGTATGTACGTAAACTTAAGCCATACCGATCATAATTTTTAAAAATAATTAGAATTATTTTTACTACTCGCCTAAGTATACCAGCTGATATAATTTTGCTTTTAAAAAGGAGACGAAATGCAATTATTAAAAACAATGGTCCACCCTGGCATAAATTTAAACCAAGGCACTCAATTTACCCGCCGCACAGGCCGCGCCATTGTGATTAAAGATGCACACATTTTACTAATGTATACCAATCGCTACGAAGACTACAGTTTACCCGGCGGCGGGGTTGATGAAGGTGAAACCCTAGAGCAAGGGTTAATAAGAGAGCTTAGCGAGGAAACTGGCGCGCAAAATATACAGGTTATTAAACCCTTTGGGTTATACGAAGAGTACCGCCCTTGGTACAAAGACGACTTTGATATTATACATATACAGTCGTATTGCTATTTATGCGATACAGACAAAGAGCTTGGCAAAGCACAGCTTGAACATTACGAGCAACAAAATGGTATGACGCCTAAATGGGTCAATATATACGACGCCATTGCACACAACGAGCGCACAATGAGCCTTAGTGAAAAGCAAGGGCTGTCTATCATTCGTGAAACTTACCTACTAAAACAAATAGCACAGCAACTGTTTAACTAAGGCTGTAAAATTTGCATAAAGCAGTATTTTTTACTGCTTGCTCATTACTCGCTTTTTATTTACATCCCATAATTAAATTTAAAGCGACCACTATTCAATAACTTAAACTCCATTTCACTTTATAAAACAAACTGGCTTTGTGTTTGCACCCTTACTGATAACTAATTTGTAAGGAGATAAAAATGAGTAACACAGTTAAAACAATCAACCCCGCAACTGAACAAACCATTGATACCTACACGCTGCTTTCTCAAGAGGAAGCTGAGCAGGTAGTCGAAAAATCTCACGAAACATATTTAAAATGGCGCCAAACCTCATTTACCGAGCGTGCTAAGTATTTAAATAAACTAGCCTCTTTATTCGAAGAGCAAAAAGAAGCCATTGCTAAGCTAATGACCGAAGAAATGGGTAAAGTGTACGAGCAAGGTTTTCAAGAAATTGAACTGTGCGCTGGTATTTGTCGTTACACAGCCGAAAACGGCCCACAAGTACTTGGCGATGAAGAGCGCGATATGGATGGCGGCCGCGCTATTGTTAGCTACCAACCAACGGGCGTTTTATTAGGTATTCAGCCTTGGAACTTTCCGTTATACCAAGTAATTCGTTACAGTGCCGCTAACATTATGGCCGGTAACACCACCGTACTTAAACATGCCGGTAATGTATTTGGTATGGCAGAGAAAATCGATACCCTGTTTAAACAAGCGGGCTTCCCTGAATATTGCTTTAGCAACTTACTTATTGATGGCAAAACTGCCAGCGCGCTTATTTCACACAAAGCAATCAGTGGCGTAACATTTACAGGCAGTGACGCTACCGGTAAAAAAGTAGCTGAAGAAGCAGGTAAATACGTTAAAAAAACAGTGCTTGAGCTTGGTAGTAACGATGCCTACTTAGTACTTGATGATGCAGATTTAGACCTTGCTGTTGAAACCTGTGTGACAGGGCGCATGATCAACAACGGCGAAACCTGTGTATCGGCAAAACGCTTTGTGGTTGTAGAGTCATTATATGATGACTTTAAAGAAAAAATTAAAGCGCAATTTGAAGCATTAAAAATGGGCGACCCAATGGCCGAAGATACAGATCTAGGCCCAATGGCTCGTGAAGATTTACGTGATAAAATTCACGACCAAGTAATGCAATCTGTTGAAGCAGGTGCAAATGTTGTAACAGGCGGTGAAGTACCATCGCAAACAGGTTACTACTACCCACCGACTATTCTTGATAATTTATCGCCTGGCATGCCAGCATACGATGACGAGTTATTTGGCCCTGTAGCCTCGCTCATTAAAGCAAAAGACAACGACGATGCAATGCGTATCGCCAACGACTCTCGCTATGGTTTAGGCGGTGGTATTTTCTCTAAAGATGAGAAAAAAGCCATTGAACTGGCTAAAAAGCATTTTGATACCGGTATGATCAACATTAACGGTTACGGCCTTGCCCAACCCAACCTACCGTTTGGTGGTGTTAAAGAAAGTGGTTACGGCCGAGAGCACGGCGGCTTTGGTATGCGCGAATTTGTGAATATCAAATGTATTATGATCAATAGCTAATTTAGCTACACACGTTAAATACACGTATTAAAAGAATATTTATACGTGTTTTAAAAAATATTATTAAGCCTAAAGGTGAGCAATCACTTTTAGGCTTTTTTTATAGACGAATCTGCATGGTTTTATGCACGAATAGATCTATCCAACAAGTGTATTTAAAACCGTAAACGCTGTGAGAGAAATTAAAAACAAAGCTGTCAATTGACTAATACTGAGCATAGAATTTAGACAACCTGGCTTAGCTAGGCAGGTAAGAGTGGTGAGCAAACGGTCAGTAAACTCGTTTTTGGACAAAAACGTATTAGAGTATTTATTCGGTAACGCTCTGTTAAGGGGTGAGCAACGCAATACCGAAGCCACCGCATATCGCCTTAAACACTAAAACCAACGCATAGTACAAATGCCACGCGTTACGAATCCCTCTTGAACAGTTTGTAGGTTTTGGGCTTATTCTCTCAATGAACCCCAGTCTGTTAGATTTAATTGCTTGCGCCTAATGTAGTAGAGGGTTGCCATAACTAAACTAAACAATGCGCCCGTAAGTAACGAGATATAAACTGCTTCTAAAACTGGTTTACCTAGCTCGCTCCACACTAGAAACCATTGGAAGATTCCCCAAACCGGAGCAGAAAAAGCCACACAAAGCATAACGTTTGCGAAAAAACTCTGATAATAATGCGGTGGTTAATATAGCCCAAGTTTGCGTAACAACTTTACAAGTGGAGGATTGTAGTTCGGCTTCCAAACACCTTTATCACTTAATTCTTTGTGCGCAAGTTGTAGCTTCGTTTCATAATCCATGTAATAGAGGTTGCTGAATTCTGTTTGTTTAGGTATTCCAGATGATGGTTGTTCTAATTCTAATTATAAAATAACTTTTATTTCAATAAGGTAGCTGTTAGTGTCGGAGTTTTATAGCAAATTAAATGAAGGAATATTGCTTGAAGTATGTTTTAGCTTTTTGTTTCTTCTGTAGTGTTTATTCTTACGCGACAGGAGTTAATAACTATCGGCTACCCCAAGAAATTACTCTAGATTCACAAATCGTCAATTTAGAATTAGATCCATCAAAACCTACCTTTAGTGGCACCACAATTTTATCGTTAGATATTTCTTCACCAACAGATACTATTAGCTACCACAGCCATGGTTTAAATATTCAGTCTGTGGAACTTTTAATAGATGAATTATCAACAAACTTACCGGTTGAAACGGCAAATAACTATGACATTGTTAAGCATAAGCTCGATCACAACGTTAGTGGTCAGGCAAAGTTAGCTATTAAGTTTATTGGGAAATTCTCTAGTCATGGACAGGGTCTATTTGTACAAACAAGTGGTGCAGAAGCAGATTATATTTTCTCACAATTTCAGCCAATGCTTGCTAGGCAAGTCTTCCCTAGTTTAAATGAACCAGATAAAAAAACATCATTTCAGTTTACTTTAACCATCCCTTCAAATTTAACGGTGCTTCACAATACACGTGCTCTTTCTACAAAAATTGATTCAAATAAAAAAACGATTAAGTTTGAAAAAACGGCTGTAATTCCGACAGATGTTTTAGCAATCGCCGTAGGTATGTTTGATAGCAAGAAAATGGAGGAGACTAAATACAAGAGTACTTTGTTTTCGCCACAAGGTTTACAGTATCAATATCATGAAGAATTGCCTCTATTAATCAATAACACAATTGATTATTTGTCAGGCTACTTAGGTAAGCCTTTTCCTTACGACAAATTAGATTTCTTCATCGCACCGTTTGACTCTTCTGCTGCAATGGAGAATGTTGGCTTAATTGCGCTTAGCCCAAAAGAAATTCCCTCGGCCGGAGCAAGTAGCTACGATATGTGCGTGTTCCGAAAACTCGTTGCTCATGAAGTTGCACATATGTGGTTTGGTAACGATATCACTATGCAGTGGTATGACGATTATTGGATGAATGAGTCTTTTAGCGAGTTTTTTGCAGCACAAGTAGTGACTCATTTTTATCCCACAGAAGCACAGTGTACTTATACGCCACAATCAAGTTCATTAGAAAGTGACAACGACATGGATCGAGCTGTAATTACTGAAGTGAAGGTAGCTTCAGAGCAAGATGGAACAGGTCAACTTGTTTACAGTAAGGGCTTTTCTATACTGGCTATGCTTGAGCAGGCAATGGGGGAGGATGAATTTAAAGAGTCAACTCGCGAGTATGTAAAGACTTTTCAAGGCACAGTTGTGTCATTCGATAGCTTTAAACGCTATATCCCTAAAAACCTAGTAGGAGTGGCCACCTCATTTTTACAACAGTCATCATATCCATTAGTGACCTTGTACCGTAAAGATGATGCACTTTACTTAAAGCAAGATAACTTCTTTAGGCAAAATAAATTGTGGAGCATTCCGCTTACATTGAAAATTTATAATGTTGGCAATGAGGTTTCTTATAAAAATGTTCTGTTAAATACTCAAACAATGTTATTGAGTGAAGTTTCGCCTTCATCGCAGGTTTTTATAGACACCAAAGGTGTGGGTTACTTTAGGTATATTGATAAAACAGATAATGCTGAATTTCCACTTCATTTGCTCAGTGATGCAGAAAAGCTGTCTTATATGGAAAATAATGATGCATTGGCAAGCGCAGCACTCATTGATTATATGGATTATGTTGATACGCTAGTACTAACGCTAAATAGTTTACCTACAGACAGTGTTGAATCCTTAAAAGCACTGAATAGTCTAATAGACTCGTTTATTGAGTTTGTACCAAGCGATTTAAAAGCGCCTTACAGCAGTTATTTACAAGCAAACTTACCAAAGATTATTGATTGGCAAACTGTATTTAACAAAGAAAATGGTGGAGCTTGGCTTTCGTTTTATGGTGTTTATTTGAAATCTGACAGTGCAATAGCCTTTGCTAAAGGAAAAATAAAACAAGGTAAAGTTATTGATTTGCCGGCACGCAGTTCCGTGCTACGAGTAGCCGCCGCAAACTCTACAGACAGTGAATATTTAGCGCTTTTAGCTATGTTCAATAGTGGTAACATTACATTTAAAGAAGATGTTTTGGACTCAATTGGCTACACATTAAAAGAGGAGCAAATTAAAGCGTTTTATGAGTTACTGCTCAGTGATTCAACTACTGAGTTTGTTATTGATTACCGTTTCCAGTTTCCAGCATTTTTTGCAGAAAATAGAGAGTTTGTTGCTGCATATTTTTCAAAAAATAAAGGCCGTATTTTAAAGCGGATTCCAAAAGAAGGCGCCCAATGGGTTGTTTATAATTTCATGACCGCTTGTTCAAGTGCAGAAAGTAAATTGATACAAGATACTTTTGAGGGATGGAAAAACATAGAAGGTTTATCAAGTAAATTAGAGGTTATTTTAAATAAGGTTGGAGAGTGTGCTAGGAGCTCAAAAGCGAAAGTGAAAAACTTAGAGCAAAGGATTTATGGTAAAGCTTAAAAATTCCCAAACTATAATAACGACCATGTGATTGGGGCTATTAAATTGTCTAAATATTCCCAATCTAAAACTAAAAACTCTATAAAGAAAAATGCGGTCTAAAAAACTGCATTTTCCCCAAACTATAACTCTAGAAAAGGTGAGCAGAAATGTTCGCCTTTTTTATTTGTGAAGATACGACCAGACAAACTCTTTTTGGACAAAAACGAGTTACTAATAATGACGATGATGATCGTATTATTGTGTCTTCATATAAATTAGTACGAAATACGAACCACAAATTATCTAGCATTGCTTTAAGATGAATAGAAGCCAAAAAGCCGACTTAATGTCGGCTTTTTGGCTGAGTGGTTTTGTCTTGTCCTGAAATGTGTTTACACATTTAGGACTTATTTTATGAAAACCACTAAAACTAAAGACGTTAAGCGTACTCAGCGAGATTATACATTAGGCTTTAAATTATCTATTGTTGAGCAAGTA